>JBGPAO010000065.1:0-11791 GCA_041480755.1 Bacteroidia bacterium | reverse complement strand
TTTAAGAATATGTATAAAAAGTTGTTTGTTTTAACCCTGTTATTATTTTCCGGCAGTCTGATAACTTTTGGATCTGACGGAAATGGCGTTGATACAGGCATTACAGCCTGGATGCTTACCTCGACTGCTCTTGTTTTACTCATGGTCCCCGGTCTGGCAATGTTTTATGGAGGCCTTGTAAGAACTAAAAATGTTCTTGGAACAATGATGCATAGCTTTGTTGCTATGGGAGTAATAACGATTTTATGGGTTGTGGTTGGATACAGTATGAGCTTTGGCTCAAATATCCTGGGAGGTTGGTTTGGATGGAATCCGGATTATTTTCTTTTAAAGGGCATTGATAATTCAGTCCTGGACTCAGGTGTTCCTGAATACGTTTTCTCAATGTTCCAGGGAAAATTTGCAATCATTACGCCGGCGTTGATTGCAGGAGCATTTGCAGAGCGGATCCGATTCAAGGGTTATGTTCTGTTCATAGCTATCTGGAGCATTCTGGTTTATAATCCATTATGTCACTGGGTATGGTCGGAGGATGGATTTCTACATAATTTAGGTGCAAACGGTGCTATTGATTTTGCGGGGGGAACGGTTGTTCATATCTCTGCCGGAGTCAGTGGACTTGTGACAGCAATTTTTCTTGGGGCAAGGAAAGGTTATTTCGGAAACGCGATGCCTCCGAACAATCTGGTAATGACAATGACGGGAGCCGGATTGCTATGGGTAGGATGGTTTGGTTTTAATGCAGGCAGCAGCGTGTCAAGCGGATTAAGTACAGCCCGGGCACTCACTGCAACCCAGGTCGCAGCTGCATCTGGAGCTATAACATGGATGATCATTGATGCAATTCATCATGGGAAACCAACCGGATTAGGTTTTGCCAGCGGTATACTTGCCGGCCTTGTTGCAGTAACACCTGCAGCCGGTGTCGTTCAGCCATATGGAGCCCTTGTCTTAGGTGCGGCTGCCTCTGTGCTTTGTTACATCGGTATTCTCTTTAAAAACAAACTGGGTTATGATGATAGTCTGGATGCTTTCGGAATACATGGTATCGGAGGTATTACAGGGGCATTACTGTTATCATTTTTTATCAGGAAGGCATGGATGGCTGATGCCGCTGTGTCTGCCGGGGGTTCATGGACCCTGTTCCAGCAGCTTGGAGTCCAGGCAATAGCTGTACTGGTAGCAGTATTGTATTCAGCAGTGATGACATTAATTATTCTGTTTGTTATAAATAAAATAATAAGGTTGCGTTCCAGCGTAAAACATGAAATGCAGGGCCTTGATTTTACTTATCATGGTGAGCATGGCTATGGACTCGCGAATCCAGGTTAAAAAAATATTGTTAAAACTTAAAGAAATAAACCTATACTAATAAGATGAAACTAATCACAGCAATTATAAGGGAAAATAAACTTGACCAGGTAAGGGAAGCCCTGATTAATGCTGATATAACCCGGATTACCGTGAGTCGTGTATCCGGGCATGGTCAGCAAATTACTGAAGAAATACACCGCGGACAAAAAATTATCCCCGGCTTAATACCCAAGATAAGACTTGAGATCGCTGTAAACGACGCATTTGTAAATATAACTGTGGATACTCTGATCCAATCCGCCCGTACTAATGGAATAGGTGAACTCGGGGATGGTAAAATTTTTATAACTCCATTAGAGGAATGCATCAGGATAAGGACGGGAGAGCGGGGAGGAACGGCAATTTAGTTCCGGGTAACGGATTTCAGGTCAGTGTGGCTGAACTAATCCCATGAGCAAAGCGATCGAGGTTTCGTGATAATTGGTTGCAAGTCACCTTTTCTTAAATTTATTTTAGTTTTAAAGTATAATTAAATATAAACTATCAAATTATTAGTAAAAAGTTTATTTTAATTACAAAATATTACTATATTGTCATTTAAGTTATAAAATAACAAATTATGAATCTTACAATTCCGAAAGGCTACAAGTCTTTATTAAATGTTAAGCAAACGGAGCAGGGGATCAAACTCGTCAAAGACTCCTTTGAATCCGGTCTTGCTGCCGAACTTAAACTGACAAGAGTTACAGCGCCTTTGTTTGTTCTGAAAGGGACGGGCATTAATGATGACCTGAATGGTGTTGAACGGCCGGTATCATTCAGGATAAAGGGTATGGATGATGCGGTTGCTGAAGTGGTACATTCACTGGCAAAATGGAAGAGGATGATGCTTGCAGATTACGGTATTGCAATGGGATATGGCCTTTATACTGATATGAACGCACTCAGGCCGGACGAGGATCTTGGAAATATACATTCAATATATTGTGATCAATGGGACTGGGAAAGGATCATTGCTCCGGAAGACCGTAATCTGGATTTTCTGAAAGAGATCGTAAAACGGATATATTCTGTGATTAAACGAACTGAGTTTATTGTCTTTGAGCATTATCCGGAAATAATCCCGGCTCTTCCTGATGATATAACTTTTATTCAATCCCTTGATCTGTACAGGGAATATCCGGATCTGAATTCAAAAGAAAGGGAGTATAAAGCCGCGGAAAAATATGGAGCAATTTTCATTATTGGTGTCGGTTATAATTTGCCAAACGGAAAGCCTCATGATGGCAGGGCTCCCGATTATGATGACTGGTCTACGCCGACAACAGGGGAATATTATGGACTGAATGGTGACATAATCATATGGGATCCGTTACTCAAGACTTCACTTGAAATTTCATCCATGGGAATCCGTGTCGATCGTGAATCTTTAATCAGGCAATTGGAAATCCAGGGCCATCAGAACAGGAAGGATTTGTTATTTCACCGCAGGCTTCTGAATGGTGAATTTACGGAATCTATCGGTGGCGGTATTGGACAATCAAGACTGTGCATGTATTTTTTGCGTAAAGCCCATATAGGTGAAGTGCAGGCCAGCATCTGGCCGGGGGATATGATTGAAAAATGCAGGGAATCAGGTATATTCCTGATGTAATATTCTAAGAAACCGGTTGAAAAATCAGAAGATCATGATAGAATTGATATAACGTTGCTGTTTATGATCCAGTTTCCCTACCTGGTCTTGGAATCCCTTCTTCTTGCAGAATAATTTATTTTGAGTGCGCTTGCTTTCCGAAGTTCCTGCTTAATATCTGAAACAACACCCATTGTTGCATCTTTATCAATCTTCAGCGAAACAGTCATCTGTTTTTGTTCCTCCTCGGTCATTTGTTCCCTTTCGCTGGAAATAAAATCTCTGATATCATCAACTGTTGCGAAAGCATCATTCAGCTGGATCCTGGGTTCTGTCCCATACACTGCCTGCAGCGGAGGAATAGGCTTGCCCACGTATATATAACTCACCAGCGATTTTTTCTCAAGCTTCTTAATCTCTGTAACCCGGGGTGTCTGAACAATAACTTTTGTGTTGGTCTGGCGAAAATGTGTGGTTACCATGAAAAAGAACAGAAGCAGGAAAATGCAATCCGGCAGGGATGCTGTATTGATAGGAGGAAGAGTCCTTTTTTCACCGGCTCTGAATCGTGACATATCAGTTCCCTCCGGTTTTTTTAGGTTCAGCTTCAGAAATTGCCATTGGGATAGTTTTTTTCACAGCTCCAATAATTTCAATATCAGTCTCATTCAGCGGATTAAGATTGTCGAATCTCCTGCCGAATTTCTGCAGGCATAATTCATTTCTCAGCTCGTTCACAGCTGCGGCAAGTTCATTCTGCACCTCAATATATTTCCCATATGATGTGCCGGCATCATTCTGAAGTGAAATGACTCCTTTTGAGACCATTATATTACCAAAATAGTCAACATATTCAAGCCGTTTCTCAGAAAGATTCGGATCATCATCCGGATTCATGATAAACTGTTTTGTCAGCGACTTAAGCTCACTTATGTCGACCACTTTCGTTTCAACAAATAATTGATCATCCTTATTTATAAGTACAACGAAAACATTTCTTTCCTTGATCTCGCTCTGTTCTTCCTTCGTGTTTTCAGGCATGGCAGGAAGAAGGCGTGGCAGTCCCGTATCGACATCCATGGTTGTTGCCATAAGGAAAAATGTCAGCAACAGGAATGCTATATCTGCCATAGAACCTGCACTTATTGGCTGAATTTCTCTTCTGGCCATGTATGTAACTTTTCTAGTAATATTTTTATTTAAATGCTGTCGAAATCTCATTATACAGGATAGCTCCAAATGCAACTATCACCAGGAAATATGTCAGGAACAAACCGGTATCAACAATTTTAAGTGTCGAAGGTACATTGTCCGGGCCATTATAATTGATCAGGTTCAGAATTTCACCTGAAGAAAACTGGTATGCAATGAAAATAAATACCCCAACTGCTACGATAACAATAAGACTCCTCAAAGCCCGTTTCGGATTCATTAAAAGGGAAACCAATGTAAACACCAATGTCAGCAATATTGCAATTGCCAGTAATATGACATTCCAGATAAGCATATAATCTGTATTTAACGGTTCCGCCAGATTTGTGCCTTTCGTTCCGGGAACATATCCCCCGACGAAAAATAAAATAGTCAGGACAACAGAAATCCCCATTATTACATAAAGGGTGATTGAAGATATTCTGGATATTTTCATGATTTTTTACTTTTTGATGCCATGTTCCACCAGCATGTCGATTAAGGAAATGGAAGCATCCTCCATTTTAATTACGATTGAATCTATTTTTGACAGGATATAATTGTAAAACAGCTGAAGGATAATTGCTACGATCAATCCGAAAAGCGTGGTGATCAGAGCCACTTTTATACCACCTGCGACCAGTTGCGGAGAAACATCTCCCGCAATTTGTATTGCATCAAAAGCCTGAATCATGCCAATAACTGTTCCCAGGAAGCCAAGCATGGGAGCGATGGCAATGAAAAGTGACATCCAGGATAATCCTTGTTCCAGTAATCCCATCTGGACACTTCCATATGCAATAACCGACTTTTCAACAACATCAATTCCTTCAGAAATCCTGTCCAGTCCCTGGTAAAAAATACTGGCGACCGGGCCGCGCGTATTCCTGCAGACTTCCTTAGCTGCATCCGCTCCGCCTGATTTATATGCTTCCTCAACTTTCTCAAGCAGCTTTTCAGTATTAGTAGTTGACAGGTTCAAATAAATGATCCTCTCAATAGCAATTGCAAGTCCGAAAATAAAAGTAAGCAGTATAAATGACATAAATAAAGCACCACCTTCTATGAATGTCTGCTTAACCTTTTTATGCATAGAAACGTCCGGGGCATTATCTGCAGGAGCAGGTTCGAAATTCATGTCTGTGGCCTGGTCAGCCTGTGCTTCAGCTATTGAATCAATCTGTGCCGACTTTTGCGATGAAGTATCCTGCGCAGTCGAATAGATGTAAGGTATTGCAATTACAGCAACTATGGCAAACAGCTTTTTCATAATATGATATTTGGAATTATTTATACGCGAGTTTTATTCCATTAAGAGCAAGCTCTCAATGTCTGTTAGGTCAAATAAAAGGGCTCATAAAAGGAGCCTTTCGCAGGTTTTGCTAACCACTTTACTTTATTGCTGATGCGGAGAGAGAGGGATTCGAACCCTCGATACCGTTCCACACGGTACACACGCTCTCCAGGCGTGCGCCTTAGTCCACTCGGCCACCTCTCCGGATTTGTACTGAAATTTTTCAGAGTGCGAAAATTACAAAAAAAATGTTTAATACCACCCTGTCAGATAGTTATTTCGCCGCAAAGGGATTTATTTAATAGTGATTTGATTTCACTATTTTTCAGTTGTTGCCTAAGAAGAAACATAAGCTTGGTGACTGCGGCTTCAGTCGTCATATCATAGCCACTAATGACTCCTGCATCAACCAGGTGCCTGCTGGTTTCGTATCTGCCCATTTCCACCCGGCCCTGACTGCATTGCGTTACATTCAGGATAATAATGCCCCTGTCAGTTGCTGACCTGATTTCCTTTGTAAACCAATCCACTGTAGGTGCATTTCCTGCACCAAATGTCTCCAGGATAATCGCTTTCAGGCCTTCTGAATGCAATACAGATTGTATGACATTTTTTGAAATGCCGGGAAAAATTTTTAATACAGCAAGGTTTGTATCGAGTATGGTATGAGCATGCAACGGGAGAGAAGAAGCTGGTTTTGCTATATCTTCATAGTTATATCTTATATGAACTCCTGATTCTGCCAGAGCAGGATAATTGGGAGAATGAAATGCATTGAAATCTTCCGCACTGATCTTGGTAGTTCTGTTTCCACGCAGTAATTTGAATTCAAAGTAAATGCAGACTTCAGGAACAATTGGATTCCCGTTTTCCTTAGCTGCCGCAATCTCCATGGATGAAATAAGGTTTTCCTTGCCATCTGTCCTCAGCGCACTGATAGGCAATTGTGATCCTGTGAAAATGACAGGTTTGCCAAGATTTTCCAGTAAAAAGCTTAAAGCGGATGCAGAATAGGCCATTGTATCTGTACCATGGAGAACTATAAAACCATCATAATCATTATAATTTTCACCAATCACCCTGGCAAGCCTGGTCCATGTGGCAGGATCAATATCGGATGAATCAACCGGTGGATTGAAGGAGACTGCAGACAGGTTAAAACCAAATTTCTGAATCTCGGGTACGTGTTTTGTAACTTCCTCAAAATTGAATGGCACGAGGGTATCTGATCCGGGCCTGGTGATCATGCCGATTGTTCCACCAGTATATATAAATAATATTGAAGGATTTTTATTCATGTTTTTGAATTTACAGCTGGAAGATACTTAATGCATTGCTGGTTGTAACACGTTCAATTTCCTGTACCTGCATGCCCAGGATATCTGCAATTTTTTGCGCCGGATATAAAATATATGCAGGTTCATTTCGCTTACCCCTGTATGGAACAGGCGCCAGATAAGGAGAATCTGTTTCCAGGACAACCTGGTCTGCCCCGGTTTTTGCAATCACCTGGTCAAGGCCTGAGTTTTTGAATGTTACTATACCTCCAATGCCAATTTTAAAACCATAATTGAAAATTTCCTGTGCCTGTTCATATGTCCCGGTGAAAGCGTGAAATATTCCTCTTACATTTCCCGTGAGTTCCTGTTCCAGAATCCTGAATATCTCATTAAAGGATTCTCTTGAATGTATAACCAGGGGCAGGTCATAGTGTTTTGCAAGCCTTATTTGCTGGGTGAAAGAATCTTGTTGTTCTTTCAGAAAAGTTTTATTCCAGTACAGATCAATACCCGTTTCACCAATTGCATAAAATTTCTCCCTGGTTAGCCAATCTTCAACAATTTGAAGCTCTTCCCTGTAATTTTCCTTTACCGATGCAGGGTGCAATCCCATAATCGGGTACAGGTTCCCGGGATATGATCCGGTGATGCCAAGCAAGGGATTAATTGTATTCCTATCGATATTCGGAAGGAACATTTTAAGTACACCTGAACTGAAAGCCCGTTTTATAACATCATCACGGTCAGGTTCAAATTCCCGGAGAAACAGATGAGTATGAGTATCGATAAACATTTTTAACGATAAAACATCACACTGCACCCTGTGCAAGCATGGCATTGGCAACCTTAACGAATCCGCCAATATTTGCTCCTTTCACGTAATCCACAAATCCGTCTTCAGCCTTGCCAAACTTAACGCAGGTTTCATGGACGTTCTGCATAATCTCCCGGAGCCTGGCATCGACTTCCTGTCTTGACCATGGCAGACGCATTGAATTCTGAGCCATTTCAAGTCCGGAAACGGCCACTCCACCAGCATTGGCGGCTTTCCCGGGTCCGTAACAAATCCTGGCCCGCAGGAATGTTTCAACAGCACGGGGCGTTGATGGCATATTTGCCCCTTCACTAACAACTTTACAGCCATTCTCAACTAACTTTTCTGCATCCTCCCTGGAGATCTCGTTTTCAGTAGCACATGGGAAGGCTGCATAGCATCTGACCTCCCACGGCCTCTTGCCTTCATGGTATTCGCACCCGTATTTTTCGGCATATTCCTTGATTCTGCCCCTTTTGATATTTTTCAGCTCCATTACATACTGCAATTTTTCTGAATTGATTCCTTCCGGATCATAAATAAATCCATTTGAATCTGAAAGCGTAACAACTTTTCCACCCAGCTGGTTCACTTTTTCCACAGTAAACTGTGCCACGTTGCCTGACCCGGAAACAGCAATCGTTTTTCCCTTGAGTGATTCACCTTTCCTTTTCAGCATTTCTTCAGCAAAATAAACTGCCCCATAGCCGGTTGCTTCCGGACGGATCAAGCTGCCGCCCCATTCGAGGCCCTTTCCTGTGAGAACGCCGGTAAATTCATTACGGATCCTTTTATATTGCCCGAACAGGTACCCGATCTCCCTGCCTCCAACGCCGATATCTCCTGCCGGGATATCCGTATCAGGACCAATATGCCTGCATAATTCTGTCATAAAGCTCTGGCAGAAACGCATGACCTCATTATCTGATTTGCCTTTCGGATCAAAATCAGATCCACCTTTTCCCCCGCCAATTGGCAGAGTGGTAAGGCTGTTCTTGAAAACCTGCTCAAAAGCCAGGAATTTCATGATACTCAGATTGACAGTCGGGTGAAATCTGAGTCCTCCTTTATAAGGGCCGATAGCGCTGTTCATCTCAACCCTGTATCCTCTGTTTATCTCAATTTCTCCCTTATCATTGAACCAGGGAACCCTGAAAATAATTATACGTTCCGGCTCAGCGATCCTCTCAAGGATCTTTGCATATTTATACCTGGGGTTTTCTTCTATAAACGGAATTAGCGATTCTGCTACTTCCTGCACAGCCTGGTGAAACTCCTGTTCACCGGTGTTCTTGGCTTTAATCCTTGCCATGAATTGCTCTACTTTTGGGTCCATAGTTTGAAATTTAAGAATTAATTTTTCGAAGAATAAACTTAGATGTTTATTTCGGGGCGAAGTTAAATTATTTTCATTCATGATAACCGATATTTTGGCCTTTCGGTCATTAATAATTAAATCCGTATTATATGGATAACCCTGACCTGATTTATATAATTGGCCTGAATATGATACCCGGTATAGGAAGCATTACAGCCAGAAAACTGATAAACAGCGTTGGAAGTGCAAAAGCGGTATTTCAGGAAAAAAAGTCCGTTCTCCGGAAAATTCCTGGTATTGGCGAGTTCATTACCGGCAGAATTTCAGGGAACAGCCTTCTTGATAAAGCCGAAGAAGAGATTGGTTATATTGAAAAAAACAATATTAAGGCAGTTTATTTCAGGGATAAGGAATACCCGGACAGACTGAACCAGTGTCCTGACGGGCCAATTGTCATATATATAAAGGGAAATATAGATTTAAATACCGGGAAATTCATCAGCATTGTAGGGACACGCACCCCGACATCTTATGGCATTAAAATTACAAACAGGTTTGTCGAGGAATTTGCCCAAAGGAACCATAATCCGGTAATTGTAAGCGGACTGGCTTATGGTATTGACATTTGTGCTCACAAGGCAGCACTGAATAATCATTTTCAGACAATTGCGGTGCTGGGCCATGGAATGAAATGTCTGTATCCGGTAGTTCACAGCTCGATCTCACAAAAGATTGAAAAACAGGGGGCCTTGCTCACTGATTTTCCGAGTTATGAGAAGCCGGAAAGAAATAATTTTATTAAAAGAAACAGGATCATTGCCGGACTATCCGATGCAACAATAATTATTGAATCCGGAACAAAAGGCGGCGCCCTGATAACAGCTGATCTTGCTGATTCCTATCACAGGGATGTCTTTGCGGTCCCCGGAAGGGTAGGTGACACTTATTCATCCGGGACAAATCTCCTTATCAAAAGAAATATAGCATCACTTGCTGAGAGTTGTGAGGATATTGAATATATGATGGGTTGGGGTCCAAAAGAAAAGAGTGCTGTGATCCAGGCTGAACTGTTTAATGAACTACCGGAAGAAGAGCAAATACTTCTGAATCTCATTGCAAAAGAAGAGAAAATGGAATTCGACCAGTTATGTATCCGTTCAGGTATGCCGGTTAACAAGGTTTCGGCACATCTGCTTAACCTTGAATTTGCGGGTTTTGTTGAGACAGAACCAGGAAATATCTATACTATCAGGAAGATCAGGGTCTCACATATCGTTTGAGCTGTGTAACCATAAGCTCAGATTCCTTCCTGTTTAATGACGTTATGCTAATTGCAGGATATTTTGCCGCACCCTTTTTTGTTTTCTGATGAAGTACAAGGGATTTCCTGATACCAAATAATGATTTTTTTATTTCGAATCCGGCCAGACTTGTCTTTGGGATCTGTACAGCTTTCTTTTTCCTTGCAAAGGCCCTCATAGGATAATACCGGATAACTATTTGATCACTATCATCATTAAAATAAATATAATTCAGATCAAGAAGATAAATGATGATGATAATAAAAAAATAAAGGCCTGCTGATATCAGGACTAATTCATATCTCTCTAATCCCAGGACAGGTTTGTTAAACCACTGGGTAGTCAGGAATAACATAATCAGGGCAGCAAAAAAAATGGCCAGAAACATTTTCCAGAGCCAAATCCTGATTGTGGTTTTTTGATTATCAATTTGCATTTTATATGCTTTTTTGACTTTTACGTCTTTTTCTTTCCATGGTGATCAGTTTCATTTCCCTGCTCGTTTGTCCTGCTATTGATGTATTTTCTTCAGTCCTGCGGATAAGGTATGGCAGAACGCTTCTTACCGGGCCATAGGGCAAATATTTCGCAACATTATATCCTTCATTGGCAAGATTAAAACTGATATGGTCGCTCATCCCGTATAATTGTGAGAAATAACACCTGGTATCATCCCTGCTGATGCCATGTTCTTCCATTAATCCGGTAAGCAACAGGCTGCTTTTTTCATTATGGGTACCGTTAAATATTGAAACACGGTCAATATTTTCAACAGCAAATTTAAGTGCCGAATTATAAGCTCTGTCTGTACTTTCTTTATCCGGATGAATCGGTGACGGGTACCCTACTCTTAATGCACGCTCGCGTTCTCTTTCCATGTATGCGCCACGTACAAACTTGATCCCAAGGAAGTAACCTTTTTTCCTGGCTGTTTCCAGGTCCCTCCGGAAAACGTCCATCCTGTCATGACGATACATCTGATAGGTATTATATACGATCGCTTTTTTGCGGTTGTATTTTTCCATCATCTCCATAGCCACCTGGTCGATAGAATCCTGGTAACAGTAATGTTCTGCATCGACCATAATTGGCACACCAAGCTCAAAAGCCTTTTTGCATAATGTATCTACCCTGTTCCTGAATTTTTCATATTCCTGTTCCTCTTCAGGTGTGAGGCTTTTGGCTGCACCTTTTTTCTCAAGGACTTTGCTGACAGCAAACGCTGTCGGTTTGAAGACCGTAAAAGGAATAAATTCCTGACTTGCTGCATTGTCAATAGTACGGAGTGTCTCTTCGAGTGCGGCCTGGATTTCATCCGGATCTTCTTTCCCTTCAACCGAAAAATCCAGAACCGATTTTACATTATACTTGCTGAGCTTATTTATTGTTGGAAGACATTCCCCAATAGTTTCACCACCGCAGAAATGATTATAAATGGTTGGTTTAACTATCCAGTTTATTGGAAAATGTATTTTAAGAGCCAGTCTTGATAAAAATCCCCCTATTTTCACTATTGATTTTCTGGAGATTACCTTGAAGAGCCAGTAGGCTTTGTCCAGATCTCTGTCCGATTTAATTCTGAATGCAATTTCTGTGCCGTCAAAAGATACCATATCCGGCACTAAAATTTTTTATTAAATTGATTA
>JBGPAO010000064.1:0-11807 GCA_041480755.1 Bacteroidia bacterium | reverse complement strand
TATGCTTTTAACCTCAAACAAATACAACCATCAGGATCTTCAGGTATTGATTCCATACCGGGATTTCCGGAAGAAATTATGAAAATTGTAACAAATTCTTGTTATGCTTGCCATACCAGTAATTCTCAGAATAAGATAGCAAGTTTTGCGCTTGATTTCCTTAAATGGAATGAATATAAAACATCAAAAAAGGCCAATCTCTTAAATAATATGGATGAAAAAGTTACTGAAAAGAGTATGCCTCCTCAAAAATATCTGGACAAGTTTCCTGATAAAGTTCTGACAGAAGATCAGATTAAATTATTGAGTCAATGGGCTAAGGAAGAATCACAAAAGTCAGAGAACTGAGAACCGAAAACTGAGAACTGAAAACCGAGAACCGAGAACCATTATTCCGTCCTCGAACCCATGAAAACATAATACTGCCTCCTGTTCCTTAGAACAAACAGAGTCCACATCAGATATATCCTGTAATAAAATTTGAAAAGTGTGTCATTAAAGAAATTTACTTTTTTCATCTGCCTGAGCCATGTAGGCCAATTCTTAAAGCCTTTGATAACACCTTCGGTGATATCTTCGCAATGGTCAACCTTAAGATTTGCTTCAGTTAGACCGGTATCATATTGATGTTTCTGCCAGTGGTTGAACTTCATATTTTTCTTCCAGGATTTTCTGATACCCATGCCTTTCCCTTTTCTGGTCAGGATATCCGTAATGACAAATTGACCACCTGGTTTTAAAACACGATGGACCTGATTTAAAAAGGCAAGTTTATCAGGGTAATGCAGGGCACTTTCAATATTAAAAACAACGTCAATGGAATTATCCCGGATCATAGTAAGTATTTGTGCATCACCGAGATAGAAATTGACATTATTTATTTTTTTTCGATTTTTTTCCGAATTGGCTATTTCAATATTGGTTGGATCAAGATCAACACCGGTTACTTTACCAGGATTACATTTTTCCTTAATATAAATGCATTGTGTGCCATTTCCACAACCGATCTCAAGAATATCCTTATTTGCCAAAGGCTCAAGGAGTGAAATGCAATAATCAGTCAGATTCTTCTGACCCTGAAGCAGGCTGTCTGATTCATTTTTAAAAAACGGATAATGCAGCATCGTATATTCATTGTTATACCGCCTGAGGGCTTCATTGAGATGCCTGTAATACTGATCAAATTTCAGCCCGGAACGAAATAAATTCGAAGACTGGACAAATAAATTCATAAAATTTATATATTAATAAGTCTAACGGTAAGTTGAGAGGCCAGACTTTGATTTTTTAACAATATTAATAAAAACGCGCAAATATAATATAAAATAGATATTTTGAATATTTAGTTATTTTTAAGGTTGTTATATTAAACCGAATAAGTATTTATAAAATTCTAAATAAATAAATCCAAAATCCATGAAAACAATAGTTTTATCGGTTCTGATTCTTTTCTCCACATTACTATTATACGGCCAGGCAACGACAGTAAAAAATTCCGGCTTGCCGGCAAAATGGGAAGAGCTTACCTCGCCTGATTTTGTTAAAGCTCTGACGGAAGCAGGAAGTGTATGTATAATTCCAATAGGGATCATTGAAAAACATGGACCTCATCTTCCGTTGGGTACAGACTTGCTTGATGTGCGGGAAGTTTGTGCAAGGGCTGTGCAGCAGGAGTATGCCCTGGTTTTTCCTCAATTTTATTTTGGACAGATTTTTGAGGCCAGACATCAGCCGGGAACTATGGCATATAGTTCTGAACTGGTCTGGAATATTTTGCAGGAAACCTGTGATGAACTTAATCGGAATGGGATTACCAAAATTATACTGGTTAACGGACATGGCGGGAACGAGAACCTGCTTCCTTATTTCTGCCAGGCGCAGCTGGCAAATCAGAAAAACTATGCGGTTTATTTGTTTAGTCCCGAAGATACAGATGAATTCATGGAGAAAGTCAGCAAATTGAGAAAAACAACCACCGGCGGCCATGCTGACGAAACAGAAACATCCACGATGCTGGCTCACAGACCCGATCTTGTCCATATTGACAGAGCAGGTTCACAATCAGGCGAAGATCTGGCCCGGCTTAATCTTCCTTATACATATACCGGCATTTGGTGGTATGCAAAATATCCGAATCATTACGCTGGAGATGGGCAATATGCCTCAAAGGAGCTGGGTAATCTCTTGCTCGATAATGAAGCGGGTCAGCTGGCTGAAATGATCAGGGCAATTAAGGCTGATAAAACCGTCATCGAATTGCAGAATGAGTTTTATGAAAAAACAGCCAATCCTCTAGGAACAAAGCAATAACAGGGCTACAAGGTTACAAGGTTACAAGGTTGCAAGGTTACAAGGTTACAAGGTCACAGGTTATAAGGTTGCAAGGTTATAAGGTTGCAAGGTCTCAAGGTTGCAAGGTCTCAAGGTTGCAAGTTCTCAAGGTTGCAAGTTCGTAAGATTGATATTTTACGAGTGAAGTGTAGTAAAATATCATAGTCGAACTCCTGTTTGGACGGTAGGCAGGAATCCCGATTTTGATCGGGAATGAAGGCTGCAAGTTAACAAGGCTGCAATGAGTCAATAATAATTGACTTCAGCTTCGGCTGACTGTACATGGGATTTAAAGGATTAAAGATCATTGATTTTCCACAGATCTCATCTGGGGAAACAGTATAACATCCTGGATTGAAGGAGAGTTAGTTAAAAGCATTACCAGTCTGTCAATCCCAATACCCAATCCTGCAGTCGGGGGCATCCCATACTCGAGAGCGCGAAGAAAATCTTCATCAAGAGCCATCGCTTCTTCATCACCTCTTTTGCCCAGCCTGACCTGATCTTCGAACCTTTCCCTCTGATCAATGGGATCATTCAATTCAGTGAAGGCATTACAGAGTTCTTTGCCATTACAGATCGCTTCAAAGCGTTCCACAAGTCCTGGTACAGATCTGTGCTTTTTTGCAAGCGGAGACATTTCAATAGGATAATCCATTATATATGTCGGCTGAATCAGATTAGCTTCGACTGTCTCGCCGAAGATCTCATCTATCAGTTTTCCCTTGCCCATGGTATTATCAATATGAATATTTAGTTTGCGTGCTGTGCCCGAAAGAGCGGCTTCGTCCATCCCGGAAATGTCAATCCCGGTATATTCTTTAATGGCCCCATACATGGTCATCCTTTTCCATGGACGCCTGAAGTCAATAATATTATCTCCGACCTTAACTTTTGTATCATGGTAAAGATCCATGACAACCTTTTCTATCATTTCCTCCACAAGTTCCATCATCCATAAATAATCCTTATATGCAACATAAAGCTCAACCTGTGTAAATTCAGGATTATGAAACCTGTCCATACCTTCATTGCGAAAGTCTTTTGCAAATTCAAAAACACCCGTAAATCCTCCGACTATCAACCGTTTCAGGTAAAGTTCATCAGCAATCCGCAGGTATAATGTCTGATCCAGTGTATTGTGATGTGTTGTAAAAGGCCTGGCAGCAGCACCCCCGTATAATGGCTGGAGGACAGGTGTTTCGACTTCAAGGTATCCTTTGCTGTTAAGGAAATTCCTCATCGAATCAACGATCCTGGTCCTTTTAATAAAAACCTCCCGGACATCAGGATTAACGACAAGATCAACGTATCTCTGACGATAACGGAGTTCCGGATCAGTAAATGCATCAAATACCGAACCATCTTTCTCTTTTACGATAGGCAGAGGCCTGAGAGATTTTGCCAGCAGCTTTAATTCTTTAACATGAATAGTGGTTTCCCCGGTCTGTGTCTTAAAGACAAATCCAATGACTCCAATTATATCGCCTATATCAATATGTTTCTTAAAGATTGTATTATATAATGTCTTATCCTCATCGGGACACAGGTCATCTCTCCTGAGATAAATCTGGATCTTTCCACATTCATCCTGTATCTCCGCAAAAGAAGCATTTCCCATTATTCTTCTGCTCATTAAGCGCCCTGCAATTTTAGCATCAGGAAAATTTGGTTTTTCCGGATTATACTTTTCCAGGATTTCTGTAGTGGAAGTATTTACCACAAAACCCTCGGGAGGGTAAGGATTAATTCCTGCCTTCTGTATCTCAGCCAGTGAATTCCGGCGGATTTGTTCCTGTTCGCTAAGATGTAACTGAGTCATCGGTTAAATTTTGACTGTAAATATAGGAAATTAGGTGAGTCGTGAGTCGTGAATCGTGAGTCGTGAATCGTGAGTCGTGAATCGTGAGTCGTGAATCGAAGAACAGTGAAGAGTGAAAGGTGAAGAGTGAGCAGGGAAGAGGAAGAAAAAACGTGAGTCGTGAGTCGTGAGTCGTGAATCGAAGAACAGTAAGCAGTAAACAGTGAAGAGTGAATAGTATGATAAAAAAAATAACCTGTAGAAGTTGAGGCGAACGTGGTAGCCTATATCATTATTTTGAGCTAAATTTGACCGGCAATTCAGAAAAAATGGCTGTTGCAGAGAAATACAAAAACAGAAAAAGGTTGCCGCCGTGGATGAAGATGCAGATGCCCGGGGGAGTTAATTATTCAAGGATAAAAAACCTGGCCAGCAGGCATAACCTGAATACAATATGCATGAGTGGTAATTGCCCGAATATAGGTGACTGCTGGGGAAGAGGTACTGCAACTTTCATGATACTTGGGAATATATGCACAAGAAATTGTAAATTCTGCGGAGTGAAGACAGGCAGACCCGGACCTGTTGACTGGAATGAACCAGAAAGGATTGCGGAGTCGGTCCGGATTATGGGATTGAAGCATTGCGTAATCACATCAGTAGACAGAGATGACCTTGATGACGGTGGCTCGGAATTATGGGCCATGACGATCAGAGAGATAAAGAGAATTAATCCGGAAACAACCCTGGAAGTCCTCATTCCTGATTTTCGCGGTCGTGAGGAAGATATTTTCAGGGTAATAAATGAAAAACCTGAAGTTATTTCACACAATCTTGAAACAGTTGAACGGCTCACTAAAGTTATCAGAACCGGAGCGGATTACCATCGAAGCCTGAAAATGATCCGGACCATATCAGACAGTGGGATCATTTCAAAATCGGGCATTATGTTAGGGCTTGGTGAAACAATGGAAGAAGTTCTTACTGTCATGGATGATCTTCTGCAGGCAGATTGCCGGGTAATGACTATAGGGCAGTATCTTCAGCCGTCTCAGGATAACTGGCCGGTCAAAGAATATATAGAACCTGAAAAGTTCGAACAATTAAGAACAATCGGACTTGAAAAAGGATTCAGGTTTGTTGAAAGCAGCCCGCTGGTCCGCTCTTCATATTGTGCTGAAAAACATGTCGGTGCATGAACGATAACCGGCTGTTCATTGGATATATATATAGTGAATCATTATGAATAATATTCCGGGGGGAAATCCGGGGAAATATAAGGTCTTATTTCAGGATCTGGGGCTTATTGATTATAAGGAAGCCTGGGATTACCAGGAACAAAAACTGCAGGAATTGGTCAGGGAAAGAGAGGAATTAAAAAAGGAGGGAAAAATTGATGCCATTCTCCAAAAACAGGTATTTTTGTTCTGCGAGCATCCACATGTGTTCACGCTGGGTAAAAGCGGGAAAGAGAACAATTTGCTTATTAACAGTGATTTTTTAAAAAGGATAAATGCGACCTTTTACAAAATCAACAGGGGTGGAGATATAACATACCATGGCCCCGGACAAATTGTAGGATATCCGATTATTGATCTTGATTCTTTCAGAATAAAAATAAAGGAGTATATATGGATGCTCGAGGAAGCCATTATCAGGCTATTGTCCGGATTCAATATTCAGGCCATCCGAATGGAAGGAGCAACTGGTGTATGGTTGAATTCAGGCCTGACAAGCACATCAAGAAAGATCTGTGCCATAGGTGTAAGGATTAGCAACCGGGTAACAATGCATGGTTTTGCATTCAATGTAAATACTGACCTTAATTACTTTAATTATATAAATCCCTGCGGATTCACCGACAAGGAAGTTACATCTTTAAGTAGGGAACTGGGAAAAGAAATGGATCTTGAAGAAATAAAGTCCAAGTTGAAATACTCGCTGAGGGAAATATTTGATATTGACTGGAAAATGGTACTTTAGCCACAAATGAAAAAGAACTGGATTATAAAGGAACAGGCTAATAAAAATGAGTGTGAATCATTAGGAAGTGCACTTAATGTTCGGCATTGCTTAGCAAACTTATTGATACAGAGAGGAGTAAGAACAAGGGAGCAGGCATTGGCTTTTTTTAAACCTGACCTCAGCCAACTGCATGATCCATTCCTGATGAAAGATATGGATTGTGCTGTTGAGAGGATTGAATCTGCTATCAGAAGAGGCGAAAAGATCCTTATCTATGGTGATTACGATGTTGATGGTACGACATCGGTTGCATTGATTTATACTTTTCTCCGTAAAATATATAATAAACTGGATTTCTATATACCTGATCGTGATAAGGAAGGTTATGGTATTTCATTTTCCGGTATTGATTATGCACGTGAAAATGGCATCTCTCTCATCATAGCTCTTGATTGTGGCATCAAGGCAGTTGATAAAGTGAAATATGGCAATGAACATGGAATAAATTTTATTATCTGCGATCATCATAATCCTGGTGATAAAATACCCAGCGCATATGCATTACTTGATCCAAAAAGGCCGGGATGCAGTTATCCTTTTAATGAGTTATCGGGATGCGGAGTAGGTTTTAAGCTGATCCAGGCTTTTTCTTTAAGAAACAATATTCCTTTTGAAGAATTAATACCATACCTTGATCTTGTTGCTGTAAGCATTGCATCCGATATTGTTCCACTGGTTGGTGAAAACAGGATTCTTGCATATTATGGGATGAAGCAGCTGAATGAAAATCCCAGGACAGGATTGAAAGCTATAATTGAACTTGCAGGGATATCAGAGAGGAAAATCAATATTGAGGATATTGTATTTAAAATCGGGCCAAGGATTAATGCAGCAGGAAGAATTGAATCAGGCAACAGCGCAGTGAATCTTCTTATTTCCTCAGACACAAAGGAAGCCAGGATAATTGGCGGTAAGGTGGATGAATATAATTCTACGCGACGGAACATTGATATTACTATTACACAGGAAGCCCTGGCTATGATAGAACAGGATCCGAAACTTAAAACCAGCAAATCCACTGTCCTTTTCAATCCGAAGTGGCATAAGGGAGTTGTTGGAATTGTAGCTTCCCGGCTGATTGATACCTATTACAGACCAACCGTAATTCTTACAGAATCAAAGGGACTTGCAACAGGCTCGGCGCGCTCAGTTTTTGGATATGACCTTTACCAGGCAGTTGATGCATGCAGTGACCTGCTTGAAAATTTCGGGGGACATAAATATGCTGCAGGCCTTACAATGAAACTTGAAAATGTACCCAAGTTTACTAAACGATTTGAGAAATACGTTTCCGAAACCATTACTTCTGAACAGCATATTCCTGTAATTGAGATAGATACTGAAATAAATCTAAATGATATCACACCTGAATTCTACAGTGCATTAAGGCAATTTGAGCCTTTTGGGCCGGAAAACATGGCTCCTATTTTTCTTACTGAAGATGTAGCAGATGACGGAACCGGCAAATCCGTCGGGACAAATGGTGATCATCTTAAGCTCAATCTGATCCAGGAGGCCGATCCCTATACTCCGTTCCCTGCAATAGCCTTCCAGCAGGGTGCGAATTATCCAAGATTACATAATGGCAAATCTTTTGATATCTGCTACTCCATCGAAGAAAATGAATTCATGAAAAAAGTTAACCTGCAACTCAATATTAAGGATATAAAATTCTATTAGCTAATTCCCGGCCTATCATCATATCCTTTGCCCATCACTCATCACTCATAACTTATCATTCAGCATTCAGCACTCAGAATTCTGAATTCTGAATTCACCTTTCCCCCTATTTAAATAAATCATGGTAAATCCAAAAAAGTTTAGCCTTCAAAAATCTTATTCTATAAGAATCTTATTTCTGTAAAATTTGGGCCCTCTTAACTCAATAAAATAAAATCCTTCCTCCAGGTCTTCTTTCTCTATAATGTATTCAGATGTTGTTATACCATTTTCAGTTCGTTGTACTTTTCCGGTAAGGTCTATAATGTAAAGTGAGTATGAAGAATTTTCAGGATTATCAAAAAGTAAAGTTGCGGATTCTGTGAATGGATTAGGATAGATGATTGGCTTATCGCTATTAGCATAATATTCAGATAAACCAGTCTGAAACCTGTTATCTTCAATATTTGACATTGAATGACTGTAAGGGCCTGAATCAGCCTTTTTACCTGAATTCCCGGTCGGATAACATAGTTCAGGCCTCAGGGCAGCAACACGGTAATATTGTAATCCCGTTTCTGATTCCGTATCAGTCCAGGTGGAGGTACTGCTTGACATGGCATGAATACTTGTGAAATTGGCTGTAGTTTCGCTTCTGAAAATTTCATAAGTACCAAAATCAAAGCCCACATAGCGGTCCCAGTCGAGCTGCGTGGCATAAGTTTCAGGATTTATAGTAGCAAGTAAATGGATAGTTTTATGGATTTTGCTAAGGCTTATATCTGTTTCATAACCTGAAGTATCGACAGCTGTTATCTTATAAAGATATGCCTGGACGGAAGGATCTGCTATGCTGTCAACATAAATGCTCATGGCATCATATGGCAGGATTGCTATAGGATCGTAAATTCCTGCATATTTACTTTCTCTGTATATTTTATATTCTGCTATGGGCGCTATAGTATTTTTCTCCCAGACTACAAGGTTTTTACCTGTCAGAGAACTGACAGTAACCATGCAAATTTGCGGTGCAAGATATAAGGTTATGGGATCACATGTATCGGAAGCACAGGAATTCTGTATGATACACTGATATATTCCTTCATCCTCATAGCTTATTTTTTCCAATGTTAATTCAGGTGTAACTTCTTCAGGGATTGGTGTCCCATTCTTATACCACTGAAATGAAGGGCTGTTGCCTTTCACATATGTTCTCAGAGTCATATTTTTATCGCTTTCTGCCCATAATACATCAACCGGGGATAAAATGAATTCAGGTTTCTCAATTACCATAAGATATGCCGGATTACTTATAGAATTTCCGTATGAATTTTTAACGATACATTGATAATTACCCTGGTCGCTTATGGCAACCTTATTAAGAGTGTAAACTGGTTGATTGGCACCTGGGATATCTACTTCATCTTTTTGCCACTGGTAATATGCAGTATCAGATAATATGAACTCAAAAGTCGTTGATTCATATTCGCATATGATCCTATTAATAGGTTGTTTGATAATACTTAATACAGGTGATGAATTCTCAATTGCTCCCAGGTCGATTTTTTGATTATTAATCCGGTTATTACCCTCAATATCTGTAAGGGGAGGTACAAAAACAGCAGGATCAATCAATCCGGCATCAATTGCAGGGGATATTGATAATAGTGACCAATCAGCATCAATGGCAATAAAATCAGCACCGGCACCTGATGTTGGGCTGGTAAAATGTGGTTCTCCATCCAAAATATCCGATATTACACCATTCCAGTCATTGATTCCATCAACCCCATTATAGATAAGGCAATTTCTTATTTCAGTAAAATTAGTACCATATATATAAATATCCCAGAATGATGAACCTGTGCTCTTATTGCCCCATAAAATATTATTTATAAAAATGGCATTGCATCTGTTACCTAAAAAGACAGCGGAATTATTGGTAGTTAGGTTATTGGTAATTGTATTATTGATAAATACCGGATCATTGTTCTCATTTACATAAATAGCTGCAGCTTGATCACCGGTATTATTACAGATAATATTATTGATAAATAGAGGTTCACTATTTGAGGTAATTAAGACAGGTACCCCATAATTATTCCTGATAATATTATTTTTAACAGTTGGTTCAGAAAAAGTTACATTTATAGCCGATCCATTTAAATCTTCGTTGAACTCGAAAAGGTTATTTTCAATTATGCAGGAGTTCTGGCAACTAATCGCCCTTGTTTTATTATGGTGGAAATAATTATTCCTAATTATGGGAGAACCAGCATTATGCGAATAAATAGTCCCTCGTGTATATTGTCCCCAGGAATGATTATAACTGAATTCATTATTGGTTAGGATCGGGCTGCAAACCTCTATTGCCACAGCCGCCCCGCCATATTGTCCGTAATTATTCTTGAATAAACAATTATCAATAATCAACGGAGACCATATGAATATATAAAATGCGCCATATTCAAATTTTCCAATATTTTTCACGCTTAAAATATTGCAATATTTAAATATTGAAGTGTCATTTCCGGAAGAATAGATATCAAAATTAAATCCTCTCCAGCCACCAATTGTAGAATTTATGTCACTTAATCCGCTGGTATCCTTAACAGTAAATGTTATCCTGGCATTTTCTGTACCTTTTGCATAAATACATCCATTATTGGTAAATTGATAATATCCCTGCATTTCAACATAGGTCCCTGGTGCAATAATTAGTTTTGCTCCGTTATTGATACTGATATCATTGTATGCTTTAACAGTATCAGCGATCCAGTAAGTTTTGGATGAAATAATATTCTCAGCTGTATGGATTTCATTATGATATTCATAAGGTCCCATATCAATAACTCCGTGACTGATCCTGTTATTTCCATCAAGATCCAGTTGCGGGTATGCAATACCTATATTTTCTGCTCCTGTATTTATGCAAGGTGAGTAAAAAGGTAAATGCCAGTCAGCTTTGGTCCCGTCATAATTTATACTGATTCCATCAGGGGGATTAAGAAATAATGGATCCTGATGAGTACAATTGAGATATGTACCTTTGAATAGAGAGCTTTCCGGTAATTCAACACCACTAAGGCTATCCTGAAGTATACAATTATTTAACTTCACTATGCTACCTTCATCAAGGATATAAATCTGGCGGTATTGATTTGCCCAGATGATACAATTGGTGATCATTGGTACTGACCGGTCAATCATCAATCCTATATAATTGTATGATATAATGCAATTGGTTATAACAGCATCTGAATTAATTAAATTCACTCCATAAGCAGAAGTATTATCGAAATTATTACTGATTATGCAGTTGGATATAATTGCATCAGAATTCCTGAGCTGGAATCCATCCCACCGGTTGTTACAGATATAACTATACTCAACTATTATTTTCGAACCTTCACAATAAATCCCATTTCCATCATTAAAGTTTATAGTTGAGTTTCTTATAATTATATCTGAAGAATAAGTATAGAGAGCCATACTGTTTGTATGCCTGCCTTTTGTAATATGACAATTGGAAATTGTGACGAAGGAATTGTAATAAACGTTTATAGTCCCGCCGGATGCAGTTAATGGACTATCGTCATAAACATATGTGAATTTGCAATAATCAAATCTGGAAAAGTTTTCTCCGTTAGTTTGATTCCATATGAAAAATCCTAACCAGCCTGCTACAGGGTCTTTTGCTGTAAAATAAATTGTATCACCTTCCTGTCCTTCAGCAAGGATGCGACCATTAACATCAATCTTATAATGTCCCTGGAATTCAACTATTGTTCCAGGATTTATTGTAAGAGTAGCATTAGCATCTACAGCAATATTACCTGTGACTTTAACGATGTCTGCTGACCAGGTAGTATTGGCAGTAATACTGCCACTAACTTCGATGGTTACCTGAGCAAAAATATCAGGATTTAAAAATAATCCTATGAGGGATATTATTACACATATATTTTTTTTCATTTTGAATAAGTTTAGT
>JBGPAO010000063.1:0-11901 GCA_041480755.1 Bacteroidia bacterium | reverse complement strand
GCTATCGATTATTCCAACACTATCACTGGGATCCAATGCAGCAACGAGATTATTATCTGTGTCCTTTATGGCTTTCAGATGGCGTGGTGCGATATAGCCTGCAACTCCAATAAGAGCAAAATTTAAACCACTGTTTTCCATGTCTTAAAAAAATTTTGTCAAAGGTAAAAATATTTCTAACCTGTTTTTTTAACCTGGCCATCCTTAAGCTGATATTTAATACCGCTTTCCGGACAGGCAGCGATGCCATTTTCGTCAAAATGCAGCCGGTGCCCGTACTCACTCATCCATCCTGCATGTCTTGCAGGATTTCCTACGACAAGGGAATAAGGTTTAACACTTTTAGTGACAACCGATCCGGCACCTATAAATGAATACTCGCCTATTTCATTTCCGCAGATTATAGTGGCATTTGCCCCTATTGAAGCTCCTCTTTTTACTAATGTCTTTTCATACTGATCGCGCCTGATCACAGCGCTTCTTGGATTAATGATGTTGGTAAAGACCATGGACGGCCCGAGAAAAACATCATCTTCACAGATTACACCGGTGTATATTGAAACATTGTTCTGGACCTTGACATTCCGGCCAAGCACTACTTCCGGTGAAACGACAACATTCTGCCCAAGGTTGCAGTTTTCGCCAATTACTGCGCCAGTCATTATATGCGTAAAATGCCAGATCCTGGTTCCTTTACCTATTCTGCAGCCATCATCTATGACTGCGGTTTCGTGAGCGAAATATTCTTTCTCGGACATAATAAATAAAGTTACAAGTTACAGGTTACAAGGTACAAGATTACAAGGTACAGGGTACAGGGTACAGGGTACAGGGTACAGGTTCAGATGCTTAATGGTTCAGTGATTACTTATATAATTAATAACATGGTGTGTAATATATTCCAGCTGTTCCTCGTCAAGTTCAGTATGCATTGGTAAAGAGAGGACGCTTTTTGACATTTCCTCTGCAACCGGGAAATCACCTTCATGATAGTTCATATCAAGAAAAGCTTTCTGCAGATGAAAAGGTAACGGATAATAAATCATAGATGGAATTTGATTTTCCTTTAAGTAATTTCTCAGGCCATCTCTGCTGGATCCATAAAGAGTAAGTGTGTATTGATGAAATGTGTGCGAAGAATATTCTACCCTGTGGGGTATAATAATCCGGGGATAAGGGCTGAATGCCTTATCATAATATTCTGCCGCTTTCATACGTGCATTATTGAATTCCGTAAGATATTTAAGTTTAACTCTCAGGATAGACGCCTGAAGTGTATCGAGCCTTGAATTAACCCCGACAAAATCGTAATAATATTTTTGACTTTGTCCATGATTTACAATTGCCCGGAGTTTAACAGCCAGTTTTTCATCATTCGTGAACAATGCACCGCCGTCCCCATAACAGGCAAGATTTTTAGTCGGGAAGAAAGATGTACAACCAATGATTCCAATGGTTCCGGCTTTCTTCTGTGAACCGTTACTGAAAAAGTAATCGGTTCCGATTGCCTGTGCAGCATCCTCAATTACATGAATTTTGTTATGGCTGGCAATTTCCATGATAGTTTCCATCCGGGCGCACTGACCAAACAGATGCACAGGTATGATTGCTTTTGTATGCTCAGATATAGCCCTTTCGATCAGATTCTCATCAATATTAAAAGTATCAGGATGTATATCAATGAGTACGGGAACGAGTTTCAGCAACCGGATAACCTCGATGGTTGAAATGAATGAGAAAGGAGTAGTAATTACTTCGTCACCAGGCTGCAGATCGAGGGACATCAATGCGATTTGCAGGGCGTCAGTACAATTTCCACAGGAGATCACATACCCGGCTTGAAGCCATCTCGCAAGTTCTTCCTCAAATGCACGGACATCAGGACCCTTAATGAATGCTGTTGAATCAATAACCCCATGGATTGCTGAATCGATTTCCTCCTTAATGCGCAGATATTGACCTGCAAGGTCAACCATGCTTATTTGCCTCATAAGTTTTTGTCAATGAACTACAAAAGTAATAAATACCCAATCAGAATTTTAGAATCAGGAAAAATATTACATTTGTTAATCTGCTATGGATATCGGGAAATATATAAAGGAACTTCTTATACTTCATGACTGTGTTATTTTGCCAGGACTTGGAGGTTTTGTTGCTAATTACAGGTCGGCAGAGATCAATGAAATGCTGAAAATAATTTCCCCTCCATCAAAATCAATTCTTTTTAACCGGAATATTTACTACAATGATGGATTATTGATCGGACATATCTGCGGGAAAACAGGTATGGGCTATAAAGATGTTGAAATTCAGGTTCAGGGGTATATTGAAAAAATATTAAAAACAACAGGCTCAGGAACAAAATTCACGATTGATGAACTTGGTTTCTTCTTCAATGATAAGGAGAAAAAACTTCAATTCCAGGCTGAACCCGGGATGAACTTTCTGATTGAATCGTACAGTCTGCATGATGTCCATTTCAGGGAACTATTTTCCCAGGCAGAAAAACCTGTTAAATCTCAATCATATTTTTCACAGGAAGACAGAAGTGTCCGGCGCAGAAAAACAGTCAGGGTTCTGGTTTATACAGGAATTGCAGCATCCCTGCTGGCAGCCGTTATCCTGATACCAGTCAGGACCGGTTTTCTGAATTATTCGGATCTGAGATTATTCAGGAGCAAAGGAGACTTAAGCACTGATAAGTTGCCGGAGAAAGAGATAACCATAACTGAAACCATTCAGAAAGCCGCACCTGCAACATATAAAATTGAAATAAAGCCTGCTGAATTTCATATTATTGCCGGAAGTTTCAGAGAATTTGGCAATGCGAGGATGTTAATGAAGAAATTGGAAGACCAGGGATTGAATGTACATATACTCAGTTCAGGGAGTGAATATTTCAGGGTTTCGGCAGGAAGCTATCCAAACCAGGAAGATGCCAGTCTGGCCTTATCGGCTATCAGGGAATTGCCGGGGATGGATTCTGCCTGGTTGTTAAAAGACTGACATTTCTCTTTTACAGGATCCCTATTTCACGGTAGATCCCAGTTTTGTTCCTTCCTCAGGTACAATAAAAACAAGTTTCCCATCAGGTTCTTCAGCTAGCAGTATCATACCGCGTGATTCTATCCCTTTAATATTTCGGGGGGCAAGATTTGCAAGCACACAGACTAGTTTGCCCGGAAGATCTTCAGGTTTAAAATATTCAGCTATACCGGAAACAATAGTCCTGGTATCCAATCCAGTATCAATAGTTAATTTCAGAAGCTTATCAGTTTTGGGAACTTTTTCAGCAGACAGGATCTTCCCGATGCGAATGTCCATAGTACTGAATTCATCATATGTAACCTGGTTTTTGGCAGGTTCAAGACCGGCTGCTGCACTTTCATTCATCTTTTTAATCCTGGCGAGCTTATCAAGCTGTTCCTGGATAACATTATCTTCAATTTTTTCAAAAAGGAGTTTAGATTCCCTGAGTTCATGACCTGCTTCGAGTACTTTGGGGTTGCCTATCTCAGACCATTTAATATGATCCATATTAAGATATCCTATCAGCTTCCCGGAAGTAATTGGGAGGAATGGTTCAATAAGTGCTGACAGATTTGCAGAAATCTGCAATGCAACATTCAGCACACTTCCCGTTTTCTCTTTATCAGTCCTGATAAGTATCCATGGTTCCCTGTCAGCAAGATACTTGTTACCCAGGCGGGCCAGATTCATAGTTTCTTTTAATGCTTCCCTGAACCGGAAATTCTCCAGATTGGATTCAACCAGTTTCCTTATTTTGATTATTTCTCCAAGAACTTCATTATCGTAATCATCAGGATTAATCAATGCAGGTACACGACCATCAAAATATTTATGGGTCAGGACAAGACTGCGATGAACAAAATTCCCAAGAATAGCAACAAGCTCGTTATTATTCCTTGCCTGGAAATCTTTCCATGTGAAATCATTGTCCTTGGTCTCAGGGGCACTTGCGCAGAGCACATATCGTAGTACATCCTGCTTATCTTTAAAATCGTCCAGGTACTCGTGAAGCCAGACTGCCCAGTTCCTGGAAGTTGAGATCTTTTCCCCTTCAAGATTCAGAAATTCGTTGGCAGGGACATTATCAGGCAGGATGTATGAACCTTCAGCTTTCAACATTGCCGGGAAAATAATACAGTGAAAAACGATATTATCCTTTCCAATAAAATGAACCATTTTTGTTTCAGGATCTTTCCAGTAAAGCTGCCAGTCTTTGGTAAGGTCTTTTGTCGCCGAAATATATCCAATCGGAGCATCAAACCAGACATAAAGAACTTTACCTTCCGCGCCTTCAATCGGGACCGGAATTCCCCAGTCAAGGTCACGTGTTACTGCACGCGGTTCAAGCCCCCCGTCGAGCCAGGATTTGCATTGTCCGTAGACATTACTCTTCCAGTGTTTATTGTCCTCAAGAATCCATTTCCTTAGAAATGGCTCATATTTATCGAGAGGCAGGTACCAGTGACGGGTTTCTTTAAGGACAGGTTTATTGCCGCTTATTGTGGATCGAGGATTGATGAGTTCATCAGGGCTTAAGGAACTCCCGCATTTCTCGCACTGGTCACCATAAGCATTTTCAAAATTACAGCGTGGACAGGTACCAATGATATATCGGTCAGCGAGGAACTGACCGGCTTCTTCATCAAAAAACTGCTGTGTGGTTTTTTCGATAAATTCCCCCTTGTTAAAAAGCGTTTTAAAAAATTCGGAAGCTGTCTGATAGTGTATGGGATTTGTTGTACGATGATATATATCGAAAGAAATTCCAAATCTTTCAAACGCATCTTTTATCATTCCATGATACTTATCGACGATCTGCTGAGGGGTTACACCCTCGTGCCTGGCTTTAATTGTAATAGGCACTCCATGTTCATCTGAGCCACAAACAAATTTGACATCTTCACCTTTTAGCCTGAGATATCTGCAATAAATATCAGCAGGTACATATACACCTGCGAGGTGACCAATATGAATTGGACCGTTTGCATAGGGCAGAGCTGCAGTGACAAGGTGTCGTTTGAATTTTTTCATTAAAAGGGCTAAGAAATTAATACTGACAATTTTTAATCTGACAAATATAGTCAAGATTGCGGGAAAAATAGTTCTCGGTTGGATCCTGATATACATCAGGACATGGTTCTCGGTTCTCGGTTGGGGTGTGGGTTTGATATATGGGGGTGATGGGGTAAATTATTCGATGTTAAAATGATTAATTTGCATTTTATAATTATTGTTAGCATAACTTTACAATCGAAAATTTATAAATCCAATATTCAATTATTCCATAATTAAAATATTTAATAAACGACTCTGAGCTAACGTATTAGGTCATTAATAATAACATCAAAGGAACAGACAATGGCAGAGCACATTGAGAAAGGGAAAAAAAGTGAAGTGGAAGCTGCGGAATGGCTTAAAGACGAAGGATATGAAATTGTCTGCACTAATTTCAGGTATAATAAAAAAGAAATAGACATTATAGCCAAAGAAGATAATGTTCTTGTGTTTGTTGAGGTAAAAACAAAATCATTCCGGAGTGATGAGAATCCCGGGGATATTGTTTCCCTCAGAAAACAGAAATTCCTGCTTAGGGCGGCCGAGGCGTATATGATGTATTATGGAATTGATATGGAAACTAGGTTTGATGTGATATTTGTAGTTTATAAAGGCGATGAGACAATCATCGAACATATCAAAAATGCATTTAGTCCGTTAGGATAGAAAATTTACTTTAAAAATGAATCAAAATTTTCATCGTGAATATTGAAGAATTGGGTGAATATTGTCTTTCTAAAAAACACCGGAACGCTGTTCTTATTGATGGAAGTGTACCTGACCGGTTGATCATTCTTAAAATATTGTTACAGATAAGCTTCCTTCATCAAAAAGAAGAGGCCTGTGATTCTAGAAATCCAATTTAATTATCAATAAAATGAAAAAAGTATTTTCTTATTTCTTCCAGGGGCTCATTTATATTGCCCCGCTTGGGATTACTATTTATATAATTTATTTTTTATTTACAGTAATTGACGGATATATCCGGGGATATATGCAGAAGCTTTTTGATATCAACATTCCAGGCCTGGGCATATTAATAGTTTTTGTATTAATCACACTTCTTGGGCTTATTGGATCGACTATTATTGCCCGACCGATCAAAAGGCTTTTCAGTAGATTAATTGACAAAGCCCCGCTGTTAAAGGTCATCTATTCGGCTATAAGGGACCTTCTTTCTGCATTTGTCGGTAAAGAGAAAAAGTTCGACCAGCCGGTCCTGGTAATAGTCAACACCATTTCAAACTTGGAAAAAATGGGATTTGTCACCCAGAAAGACCTGTCTGACCTCGAAATTTTGGATAAAGTCTCAGTGTACTTCCCTCACAGTTATAATTTTTCCGGGGAAATGTTTATAGTGCCAAAAGAATTAGTTAGGCCGATTAATATAGCCCCGGCTGAGGCCATGAAATTTATAGTATCCGGTGGCGCGGCATGGACTCGAATGGGTCAAAGTTCTCAGGCAGAAAAAGAGAGAAAAAAGACAAAGACAGGCAGGAGGGGGAGGAAATAAAGGGTTCTCGGTTAGGTCCTGATATGCATCAGGACATGGTTCTCGGTTTTCAGTTTAAGTCAAGTGTGAGTCGCAGATTTTGTATATTATAATTAATTTAAATAGATTCAGACTTTTATAAATCATCTAATTGTTCCACATATGAAAACCTTTGTGAGTTTTGCATTTTCGGTAACGCTTATTCTTTTTTCAGGCAATTTATTCCTGGAAGCGCAGGATCTTTCCGGATATAAGTTTAAAAATGTGAAAGAGATAAAGAATACTCCAGTGGAAAACCAGCAGGCAACAGGTACATGCTGGAGTTTTGCCACGACTTCATTTATTGAAGCTGAATTGATCAGGATGGGAAAAGACCAGCTTGATCTGTCGGAAATGTATTTTGTCCGCAATGCATACCTGGATAAAGCCGATAATTATATCAGGCTGCATGGAAGTGCAAATTTCGGAGAGGGTGGTCAGGCTCATGATGTCATTAACTCAGCAAAAAAATATGGATTTGTCCCTGAGGATGTATTTAAGGGGCTGAATTATGGATCAGAGATTCATGATCACAGTGAACTTGCTTCTGTTCTGAAAGGATTTCTGGATGGGCTTTTAAAGAGCAAAAAGCTAAGCCCGGTATGGGATGAAGCATACACGGCGATACTGGATACTTACCTGGGAGCTGAAGTAAAATCATTTGATTATAAAGGGAAATCATATACGCCCGTTGAATTTGCAGGGAAAATGGGTTTTGATCCTGAAGATTATATTGAACTGACCTCGTACAATCATGCTCCTTTCTATTCCGAGTTTGTTCTTGAGATTCCTGATAACTGGTCGTTTAATGGATATTACAATATTCCTGTTGATGAACTGGTCAGGGTGGTTGATAATGCATTGGATAATGGTTATACAGTTTGCTGGGACGGGGATGTTTCTGAAAAAGGATTTTCGCACTCAAATGGCGTAGCGGTTGTCCCTGATGAAAAAAGTGAAACAGAATCAACGCAATCTGCACCTGTTAAAGAGAAAACCATTACCCAGGAATTAAGACAGGAATGTTTTGACAATTATTCAACAACGGATGATCACCTCATGCATCTCATTGGCACAGCTGAAGACCAGGATGGAAACCGGTTCTATTTAACCAAAAACTCATGGGGAACGGAACGCAATGCACTGGGTGGAAAGCTTTATATGTCAATCCCCTATGTCAGATTGCATACAATAGTAATCCTGGTTCACAAAGATGCTGTACCAAAGGATATTAAAGTAAAACTTGGCATTGAATAGTTATTATCATACAAATATTTTATATAGATTTGGTTGATTGGTATGATTATGGAGCGAGATTCTATGACCAGCAATTAAGTCGCTATTACTCTATCAACCCTGTTGCTTAATTGCATTTTAACCTGTCTCCTTAATTACTATAGTTATGATAATTTAAAGGCTAAGTACAAAAAAGCGAGTATCATTAGCTCAAAACGTGTCGTTTTTAACGTGAAGGGAAATGATTACCGCCTGGTAGTAGACATAGAATACCCGTTAAAAATTGTCTTTGTGGTATGGTTTGGCACGCATGATGAATATGATAATATAGACGTAAAAACAGTTAGCTATGACAGTAAAAGTGATAAAAACCCAAAGTGAGTATGAAAGTGCATGTCAGAGGATTTATGAATTAATGCATTCTAGTGAGAAGCCTATTGCCCCGGGTACTTCTAAGGCTGACGAAGTGGAACTTTTATCCTTGCTTGTTGAGAAATACGAAAGGGAACATTACCCAATCGAGGCTCCGGACCCTGTTGAAGCGATCAAGTTCAGAATGGAACAGATGAACCTGAAACAGAAAGATATTGCACCGTTGTTTGGAGGCAAGACCAGGGTATCAGAGGTGCTCAGCAAAAAGAGACCTTTGTCTATTAAGATGATTATTTTGCTGAACCGATACCTGGGAATCCCTCTGGAATCAATTGTTGCCAGCAATAAATCTATAAAACTCAAGCCAGTTGAAAGAAAAGCAATCCTGGAAGTACCCTCCATCAACGAATATATAAAAAGTTACCAGGATAAAAGAGCTCTTGCCTAAAATACCTGATATTCCCCGCCGCCAAAATCTTGCCATCCCTGCTGGCATCGGCCAAATTTTGGCTGCCTGTCCCGACCCCTCGGGGCTCCGTCTGCCCCTTCCGGTCCAAATATATTGAACAACTTGAGCAGGAAAAGCAGAATATAGCAGAACCACAAAATCGTAATAGGATAGGTTATAAACAACATTTTTGATTAATACAAAGTTATCAGTTTTATCACTCCAGCATCAAATTACATCCCCTGATATCACTGTTATCAAATCTGCCCAATACTTCGAAACTGCCGGAGGGATTTATTCTGCCGATATCCTGGGTGGCGATGAATGAGCATGAATAAAGGTTTGCCAGATCAATAATATTTATTCCGCCTGATATGCCGGCAGGAAGCCAGGAGAAGGGATCATATGTGTCGCGGATCAGAATTTTCATCCAGGGCGGTGTCTGAAACAAACCATGCCCTTTGGAATAAGCCTGGCTGAGGAGTTCGGTCATCCCGTATTCCGAATGAATTTCATTCACATGGAATGCTTCACTTAGAATCCCGTGCAGCACCTCGCGTATCATTTCTTCCTGCCTGCCTTTCATACCGCCGGTTTCCATTATTATGGTGTGTTCTAAATGCATGGGGAATTTCTCCGCCAACCTTACCAGGACAAAACTTACTCCAAGCAGAATAACCGGTTGCTCTTCACTTTCCAGTTTCTTTAAAGTTTCACTTAGTTCAGAAAAATTATTAAGGTAAAAACCACTGGATTTATGATTGCTCATCCGGATCAGACCATTAACCATGTAAACCAGCGAAGAATTTTTACGCTCAAGATAGGAAGGTAACAATGCAAGTATGCAATATCTATCAGGTGAGCCATAAAACAAGCTGAAACATTTCTCAAAACTGGAAGCGTATAATCCAGGATCAATGATGTAATGTTTACTTTTTATAGCGCCTGTTGTACCGCTGCTCTCAAATTTCAGAACAGGACGGCAATCTCCGGTAATGATTTTTTGGGATTTGAATAATTCAATAGGAATAAAGGGGATCTCTTCCGGTCTCGTAATGGCAAATGGATCTATGTTTAAAATATTTAAATAATCCCGATAAATTATATTTGAACCAGCCTGGTATTTAAATACTTCTAGCGCCACCTGGTCAAATTCATCAGGGTTGCCAATTTGAAAGAGCCTTTTTTTAAGAGATTCAATCATGATTCTGTCCTTTCATGATTCTTTCTTCTCATGAATTCTGTCTGCTCATGAACCTGTCTTTTCATGAATTTTGCTGCTTCATAAATTCTTTCACTTCTTGAATTTCGTCATTAATAAAAAAGGCTGCCAGGATTAATCATGACAGCCAGGTATAACTTATTCAGGAAAAGTGATTCGAGCGTCTGATAGCCAGATTCTGGTAATCAGCCTCTTATCGCTTTAATCCCGGGGAGTTCCTTGCCTTCCATGTATTCAAGCATAGCACCGCCTCCTGTGGATACATAGCTTACTTTATCAGCAAGATTGTATTTATTCACAGCCGCTACAGAATCACCTCCGCCAACAAGACTGAAAGCTCCTTTACCTGTCGCCTGGGCAATAGCTTTTGCAATACTGACAGTCCCCTTCTGGAAGTTTTCCATTTCAAATACTCCCATGGGACCGTTCCAGAGTATCGTTTTTGATTTGGCTATAACATCACTGAAGATCTTAATGGATTCAGGACCTATATCAAGTCCCATCCAACCTTCGGGAACTTCAGAAGATTTGGTAAGCTTCGTCACTGCATTATTGTCGAATTTTGAGGCAGCAATATTATCAACAGGCAGAAGAAGATTGACTCCTTTACTCCTGGCTTTTTTAATAAGTTCAAGAGCCAGGTTAAGCTTATCTTCCTCACAGATTGATGCTCCTGTTTTACCACCCTGGGCACGGATAAAGGTATATGTCATACCGCCACCGATGATCAGGTTGTCAACCCTGTTGAGGAGATTTTCGATGATCAGGATTTTATCTGACACTTTGGCTCCGCCCATGACAGCCGTAAAAGGTTTTTCTGCCTGATGAAGCACCTTATCCATACTCTCCAGTTCACTTATAATCAGATATCCGAACATGCTGTCTTTTGGAAAAAAATTAGCCACAATTGTGGTGGATGCATGTGCCCTGTGTGCAGTTCCGAATGCATCATTGACATATACTTCAGCACCTTCAGCAAGTTTTTTGGAGAACTCTTCGTCACCTTTTTCTTCCTGCTTGTAGAACCTGAGGTTTTCAAGCATCAGAACTTCACCCGGTTTCAGGCTTTTTTTCATTTCCAATGTTTTCTCGCCAATACAATCATCAGCAAATTTCACTGGCTTGCCCAGCAGTTTTGAAAGATAAGGTATGACATGCTTCAGGGAGAATTTATTTTCTGGTCCTTCTTTTGGTCTTCCAAGATGAGACATCAGGATAACTGCACCTCCTTTTTCCAGTATACGTTTGATCGAGGGGACAGCTGCCCTTATCCGTGTATCATCCGTAACTTCTAATTTATCATTCAGAGGGACATTAAAATCGACCCTCATGATAACTTTTTTCCCCGTAAAGTCGTAACTGTCAAGTGTATGCATAGAAGTAATATTTAAGTTGTTTTTTAGTTCGTCAAAGTTAAGAAAGTATTTTAATTTTATGTTTTCACCGGAGATTTTAGGAGGATACTTTTTTGACATTTAAGTATAAACATATAGCCATTTAACAATATAGCCATTATATTAATGATGATAATGATATATTCACAGTGTGAAATCGAAGTAAAATGTATTTCAGAGACGTCATAGGCCAGGAGGAGATTAAGAAGAAACTCGTGCAGACAGTTGTTGACAGCAGGATCAGCCATGCCCAGCTTTTTGCGGGGCCTGAGGGTTCGGGAAATCTTGCACTTGCGCTGGCTTATGCACAGTATATTTCATGTACTGATAAAAAGGAAGAAGATTCATGCGGGATATGCCCGTCATGCAATAAATACCTGAAACTAATCCATCCCGACCTGCATTTTGTATTTCCTGTTAATAAAACCGAAGAGGTGACAAAAGATAATCCGGTAAGCGATGATTTTATTTTTAAGTGGAGGGAAATGCTACTGGAAAATCCTTATCCTACCATGTTCGGGTGGTATGAAAAGATTGGTATTGAAAACAAGCAGGGAATAATAAATGTCAGGGAAAGCACGGAGATCATCAGGAAACTGAACCTGAAAACATT
>JBGPAO010000062.1:0-11976 GCA_041480755.1 Bacteroidia bacterium | reverse complement strand
TTTGATTTTTTTCATCAGTTCTCTACGGGATCTTAATATTGTTCGGCAATGTCTTAATAAAGATAAGTAGGCCCGGATAACAGCAAATGTTTCCCCGGGATCCATTTTCATTAAGAAGTAAAAAGCTGCTATAACGTCGAGGAACAGACGAACAATACAGATACGAACAAGATCATCATTCGGTGTATTTTTAATGATCAGGATCAGGTTATTTCTAAAGTTCAGATATGTTTTTTTGTGGTTGCTTTTTGGAAGGGTACCTCCGCCAAGGTGAAAAACCTCGGATTGATGACAAAACCTTATCCGCCAACCCATATTTTTGATCCGCCAGCAAAGATCAATTTCTTCCATATGGGCAAAAAAGAACGGGTCAAGTCCTCCCGATGTAAAATAAAGCTCGGAACGAACAAGCATACATGCCCCGCTCGCCCAGAAAATATCATTACTATCATCATACTGACCATGATCTTCCTCAATATAAGATATAATTCTGCCACGGCAGAAAGGATACCCATATTTATCGATGAAACCTCCGGCAGCACCGGCATATTCAAAATAAGGCCGGTTAACATATGATTTGATTTTTGGCATACAGGCTGCAACGGTCGCATCAGAATCAAGGATTTCAGCAAGCGGTTCCAGCCATCCCGGGGTGACTTCCACATCTGAATTCAGCAGCAGGAAATAAGGAGATTTAATTTCCCGGAGTGCCATGTTATATCCTTCAGCAAATCCATAATTCCGGTCCAGGGATATGATCCTGACCTGTGGCCAGTTCTGGCTGAGCCACTCCACCGAATTATCTTTTGAACCATTGTCCGCAACAATTATTTCCGCCAGTAGCGGGTCAGTATTTGCAACAACAGACGGGAGAAACTTTTTCAGGTATTCAATCCCGTTCCAGTTCAATATAACTACGGCTACTCTTGCCATCAACCATGTTTATTTCGATGATAGTAAAGATAGCTAATAAAATGGGGTTAAAATGTAGGGACTGAGAATTCTTGCTAATGGAAATTGTTGGACTTATGGAGGAGATTCCGCTAATGGATTTTGTAACATTGGCTGGTAAAATTCAAATCTCACTGGTCTGAAGACTCCAGTTCCTTAAGCCTGCGTGGAGTAAGTTTCCAGCGGCGGTGGCTCCAGAGCCAGCACTCAGGCTTCTCGTTAATAATTTTTTCAAGCACTTCAAGGTGCTTATTGGTGATTTCGTAAGGGGTGACATTATCCACACTGTCGAAAAGCCTTATCACCTCCATTTCATATCTTCCGCGGGCAATTTTCTGAACGTGCAAAAAAACCACTGCCTGTCCTGTCTTTATGGCCATTTTTTCAATACCCAGGTATACAGGTGTCATCTGGTTAAGGAAATTGGCCCAATACTGGGTTTCTTCCCATACAGGTGATTGATCAGTGATAAAAGCGCACAGAGTGACTTTATTTATTTGTTTATAATACAGAATTTTCCGCAGTGTTTCCCTCATCGAAATAAGTTCAACACCGTACCGGCTGCGGTTCCGTATCAGGAACCTGTTGAAATATTTATTATTCAAGGGCTTATAAATAGCCATTGAATAATGCGGAACATATGGTTTTGTTCCGAGTATCCATTCCCAATTGTTAAAATGCCCTACAACTGCTATTACAGATTTATTCTGACTGTACAGATCATTCAAAACTTCCGGATTTTTCACTTTTATTCGGTCTGCAAGTTCTTTTGGTGAAAGATGGATCATTTTGAGAATTTCGATCAGGGTATCACTAAAATGACGATAAAACTTTTTCGATATAGTCCTGATCTCGTCTTCAGATTTTTCAGGAAAGGCATTCCTGAGATTTTTCATGACTGTTTTTTTCCTGTAACCAGGGAAATAATAAGTAAACAGGAACAGAATATCCGAGAAGAAATATAATATTTTTAGCGGAAGCAGGGCGATTAGCCACCACAGGGCGATACTGATATAGGAAAGAATAAAAGACATCAATAGGATTAAGTTCGCGATGAAATTACAATTTTTTTTGTTCAAGCATAATACTGCGGATTATTTCACTGAATTCATCAAAAATAGCATTATTTGAAGCAACGATTTCTTTACCAAAAAGCCAGTTATCCCCGCCACTGAAATCGCATACCCTGCCGCCTGCCTGCCTGATGATCAGAACAGCCGCTGCAACATCCCATGGGTTTAACCCGTATTCATAGAAAGCTTCGAAACGTCCGGATGCAACATAAGCCAGGTCTGTTGCCGCTGATCCCAGCCTCCTTACTCCATGTGAGTTTTTCATAAAATATCTCATGGAATACATGAATGGTTCGATCCTTTCAAAGTTGGTGTACGGAAAGCCGGTAGCGATCAGTGATTTGCTGACTTTATCAGTTTTACTTACCATTATTTCACGGCCATTCAGGAATGACGGGCTGTCTTTCCAGGCATAATAACATTCATTAAAATTGATTTCATATACTACTCCGAGTATGATTTCATCTCCATCAGCCAGGGCAATGCTGATGGCATATGGTGGCAGCCCGTGAATGAAATTTGTGGTTCCGTCAAGAGGATCAACGATCCAGTTAAACCGTTCTCCTTTCTCTTTTGCTGTTCCTTCCTCAACAATAAAGCCCGCTTCAGGAAGAAGGATTTTTAGTCCCTTAACCAGTTTTTCCTCTGAGGTTGTATCAACATATGTGACATAATTATGCAAACCTTTGGACTGAATATCTTCAGATGAAAAGCGTTTTTGCTCTTTCAGTATGAAACTGCCCGTTTCGATGGCAAGGCTCTTAACCTCCACGCAAAGATTCTCAAGATTAATTCTCATTGCGTCAGGGCACTAATCTTTGTGTAGTATTTGTAAAGTTCCATCTGTGACCTGATTTTCCGGGAATTATGAGAGGATTTATATTGATTATCATCAGAAGAATTTATAATTCTTGCCTTGACATTGTCTTTCAGTTGAATGTTAAGTATTGTCTTGATTTCTTTCTGGATATCAGGGTCATAGATTGGGGTTGCAATCTCTACCCGGTTATCAAGATTTCGCGGCATCCAATCTGCAGATGAGATATAGTATAATTCTTTGTGATTATTACAGAAAACAAATACCCTGGAATGCTCAAGGAACTTGTCAACAATGCTAATCACCTTGATATTGTCGCTTAATCCGGGTACTCCGGGAATAAGTGAACACATACCGCGGATTATGGCTTTGATTTTTACACCGGCCTTACTTGCCTGGTAGAGTTTCTCGATCATGTCATTATCTACAAGGCTGTTTATCTTCAGAATGATACATGAGTCCTTCCCCGACTGGGCATTTTTTATTTCATTATCAATCATCCTGTATAGTCTTTTCCTCATATAAAGGGGAGACACCAGGAGATGCCTGAATGTATATGTTTTGTAATTGGTTTCGAAGAATTTAAAGACCTTATCCACTTCTTCGGTGATCCTTTTATCTGCAGTAAGTAAATGAAGATCGGAGTATACAAGGGCAGTTCCTTCATTATAATTCCCTGTCCCGATAGAAGCGTATTTCACTGTTTTATTCTTTTCCTGTCTCAGAATGAGCAAAAGTTTTGAATGTACTTTCAGTCCGCGCATCCCGAATATTACCTGTGCTCCGGCTTCCTCAAGCTTCCTTGACCAGTAGATATTGGTCTGTTCGTCAAATCTGGCCTGCAACTCAATCACAACAGTTACTTTCTTCCCGTTCAGTGCAGCATTTATCAATGCATTGATCACCCTTGAATTATATGCAACACGGTAGAGGGTTATTTTTATGCTCAGAACTCCGGGGTCAATAGAAGCTTCCCGGAGTAAATTTATATAATGATCGAATTTCTGGTAGGGCACGTGCAGCAGGATATCTTTTTTTGAAATAAGATCCAGTTTACTGGTTCGTGCCTTTATTAATGGATGGGAAATCGGGGGAGTTGATTTATAAACCAGTTTTTTCCCGCCCAGGTTAGGGAAATTCATATAATCCTTGAAATTGTGATACCTTCCAGCTGCAATAAGGTTATCATCGTCATTTAGCTGAAGGCTTTTTATAAGATATTTCAGCATCTCACCTGACATTGAACTGTCATAGACGAACCTGACTGGTTGTCCCTTAAACCTGTCGCTTACACTCTCTGCGACTTTTTCAAGGAAACTTTTTGAAAGGTCATTATCTATATCAAGCTCTGCATCCCGGGTTAATTTGATGGTATAGGCTTCATACTTCTCAAATTTAAATGTCATGAAAATATCGTCCAGGCAAAACCGGATAACATCATCCAGTAGTATTATGTATTTCTTTTTATGAATCGGGGGAAGGACAATAAACCGGTTGATCTCGTCTGCTGGTACTTCAATAATGGCGAGCTGACTGTCCGGTAAAGAATTTTTCCTGGACAAATGAATGGCAAGGTAGATGGATTTGTCCTTAAGATGAGGAAATCCTTTCACATTCTGGAGCATAACAGGAGTGATGACCGGCTGAACATGTTCCTGAAAATAATTCTTCACATAACTTGCCTGTTCAGGATTCAGCTGTTTTTCATTAATTATGAAAATATTATGCTTCGCAAGCTCCTTGATCAGGACAGAATATGTCTTTTCGAATTTTTCATTCAGTCTGAGGACTTTTTCCTGGATTTCGTTGAGAATACGCCGCGGTTTTTCTAAATTCCTGATGCCTGTGGATTTTTCAACATCAATCATTCTTTTTATTGTCGCCACTCTCACTTTAAAGAATTCATCCTGGTTATTGGAGTATATACCGAGAAACTTAAATCGTTCGACCAGGGGCACATCTGGATCTGATGCCTCCTGAAGGACTCTTTCATTGAATGAGAGCCAGCTTAACTCACGGTTTATTATTTTGACTTCTTTACTCAAGGGTAAACAAATAAATGGTTAAATGGCTATATGGCTAAATGGCTAAAAGATTTTGATATTGATAAAGTTAGTAAATAAAATAAAAACGGGAGTTGGATTCAGGATTTCTTCGGGTAGTCGATATGTTCGTTTTTAGGTTTGATATCTCTGATACCTTTCCAGCTGTCGCCGTTAAAATTCAGAGTCACCACACCGGCTGTAGGTAAATTATCAATCGGATGCTTCAGGAAATGATTGGCAATTGCTGTGGAAGCCGGGTTATGTCCGAAAATCATGACGGATGAATAATTATCACTGATTTTTTCAATGACATTCAGTGCGTCATGGATACTTCCCGGATAAATTTTATTGTTTATAATAATCTGTTCGCATGGGAATTTCATTGCCCGTGCAAAAATTGTAGCCGTATGAAAGGCACGGCAGGCCGGGCTGGTTATCATCAGTGAAGGGATTTCTCCCTTTGATTTAATCCTGTCAGCCATTATACCGGCATCACTGATTCCCCTTATGCTCAATGGCCTGTCGATATCGCTTATATCTTCATAATCCCAGCTGGATTTGGCATGACGAACTATAAACAATGTTTTGGACATACGTCGATAATGGTTTAAGGTTTACGGTTTAAAGTCAGATCCCGATATTCATCGGAACAAGGATTACAGTTTAAAGTTATCAATTCTGAATGCTGAATTCTGAATTCTGAATATTGGGTTAAGGGTGGCGGGATTGGGGTGTGATTAGTCAAATATAATTAAAAAAGGGATACGGGATTGATGAGTTCATGAGGATGGAGGGATATGAGTGCTGATGGTTTATGCCGATGATTTACAATAGGTTACTTGCCAATTCGGCGAGATAGCTGCGTTCGCCCTTGATGAGGTTGACATGTGCAAATATTTCCTGACCTCTCATTTTATCGGACAGGTAAGACAGTCCGTTTGAGCGGGAGTCGAGATACGGTGAATCGATTTGCTCTATATCACCTGTAAACACCATTTTTGTTCCTTCGCCGGCACGCGTGATAATGGTTTTAACTTCATGCGGAGTCAGGTTCTGTGCCTCATCGACGATAAAGAAAACCTTTGACAGGCTCCGGCCCCTTATATATGCCAGTGGTGTAATGACAAGTTTTTCGGTTTTCAGCATCTCTTCGATCTTGGTAAATTCGGGGCTCTGCTGGCTAAATTTATGCTTTATCACAGACAGGTTGTCTATAAGCGGCTGCATGTACGGATCAAGTTTCTCCTTAATATCTCCCGGCAGAAATCCCATGTCACGGTTAGCGAGCGGAACGACCGGTCTTGCCAGGAATATCTGTGTATACAGTTTTCTCTGGTGAAGTGCTGCTGCCAGGGCCAGGAGTGTTTTCCCTGTTCCTGCTTTACCGGTAAGGCCGACCAGTTGTATCTCGGGCCGGATCAGCGCATCCAGTGCAAAAGTCTGTTCGGCATTACGGGGATCGATACCGTACATTTTTTGTTTCTCTACACGATCGATGACTTTGTTGAACGGATCATAATGCGCCAGGGCACTAGATTTGCCGTTTTTCATTATATAATAATGATGAGCAGGAGGTTCAGTACCCAGCTTAAATTCCTTAACAGGCACGCCGCTAAAACCTTCATAAAGTTTTGCAATCAGTTTGTCATTAACATTTTCAATAACGGTAATGCCCTTGTAAAGATCATCAATACTGGCGATCTTATCGTTCTGGTAGTCCTGGGCCATAATGCCGATGGACTTGGCTTTCATGCGCAGGTTAATATCCTTTGAGATAAGGATCACATCGCGCTGGTTGTTATTCTTGTAGATATGCTCGGCAATTGCCAGGATGCGGTGGTCGGAAGTATCCTCAGGGAAAGAGGCTTTGATGACATCCGAGAAGGGCTTGCCGGTTTCAATGGAGAGTTTGCCAAGGCCTTTGCCAAGCGAAATACCGCCATTGAAAAGCTGGTCGCCTGAAAGTTTATCGAGCTCCCTGGTGAACTCGCGGGCATGGAAATTGATCATGTCATTACCTTTCTTGAAGCGATCGAGTTCTTCAAGAGTGGTTATGGGAATGACGATGTCGTTTTCCTCAAATTTATAGATACATTTGTAATCGTGTAAAAGAACATTTGTGTCGAGCACAAAAATCTTCCTGATCTTTTTCTTCGGCATCACGGCTTATTAGGGTGACACAATGGCAATTTGGTTAAACTTAGTAAAAAATATTGTTCACAATCTTAACTAAATTGTTTATAAACTGTTAATATTATTACATGGAAAACTGGTCAAATCCTGTAATCGAAGCAATAATCAAGCGGAGAAGCGTACGTCATTACATTCACAGAGATGTTGATAAGTCATTAATAGACTTATTGTTAAAATCTGCGATGTATGCACCCTCAGCCCGTAATGAGCAGCCATGGCATTTTATTGTTATTGATCAGAAGGAACTGTTTGAGAAGATCATGAATGTCCATCCATACGCTAAAATGTTATCCGAAGCAGGCGTAGCAATACTTGTCTGCGGGGACGAAAAGCTTGAACTGAGCAAAGGATACTGGCCGGTAGACTGTTCAGCAGCTACACAGAATATATTGCTTGCAGCCCATTCGCTGGGACTCGGGGCAGTGTGGCTCGGCGTTTACCCGCGCACGGAAAGGATGGATGGGATCACGGAGATCTTCAGTCTGCCGGCTCATATACATCCGTTTTCACTGGTATCGTTGGGATTCCCTGCGGAAAAGAAGGAGATTCCTGACAGGTATAAGGAGGAACGGGTGAGGTGGAATAAATGGTGAAAGAGGGAAGGAGAGAAAGAGAGAGGGGGAGAGGGAGCGAAGGGGCGAGGGGAGAAAAGTGGCATTGAAAGAATGAGGGATAATGAGGTGGAGACAAAGTGGGAAGAAGAGAAATGGGAACGTAAATCGAGACGGGAGGAGGGAAGTAATAACTTTAAAGTTAGTTTGTTATAGCGATGAACGTGTTAAGTGATAACCTGAAATCCAGAACCATGTCCCGGGGAATATCGGGATCTGAACCCGGAACGTCATTTGACCTTGGTTATAAAATTTTACGGCTGATTAAGTATGACATATAAAGAGACGATAGACTTCCTCTTCGATGCTCTTCCGATGTTTCAAAGGATAGGGGCGGCAGCATATAAGGCGAACCTCGATAATACAATTGCACTGGATGAATATCTGGGACATCCTCATATGCATTTTAAAAGTATTCATGTTGCCGGGACAAATGGAAAAGGTTCTGTATGTCATATGCTTGCGGCCATTTTTCAGGAGGCAGGATATAAGACCGGTCTGTATACTTCACCGCATATGAAAGATTTCAGGGAGCGGATCAGGATTAACGGCAAGTGTATTCCTGAAAAGGATGTCACAGGATTTGTCCGGGAGCATAAACCATTTATTGAAAAAATTAAACCGTCATTTTTTGAGATGACAGTTGCTATGGCATTTGATTATTTCAGGAATGAAAAGGTAGATATTGCAGTCATTGAAACCGGGCTGGGAGGAAGACTGGACTCGACAAATATCATTGAGCCTGTTATTTCAGTTATAACCAATATCGGACTGGATCACACTAATTTTCTGGGGAATTCACTGAAGAAAATAGCGGGTGAAAAGGCGGGGATTATCAAATACAGGACCCCGGTTGTTATAGGGGAGACTCAGGAGGTATTTCCTGTTTTCATGAAGAAAGCAAATGAAATGAATGCACCTCTTCTGATAGCCGACCGGTGGTACAGAGTAGAAGAGAGTGCTTCGGAATCCATGAACAAACAGGCGTTCCGGGTATATTTAATGGACGAAATCAGATTTGATCCTGTTGTGACTGACCTGTCTGGTAATTACCAGAAAAAGAATATCGCGACTGTGCTGAGAGCTATTGATGCGTTAAAGGAGGCTGGATTTGAGTTGGATGATCAGGCAATCCTGTCGGGTTGCAGGAATGTCAAAAAACTTACCGGACTGAGAGGCAGGTGGGAGATACTGGATACTAATCCCCTTACTATTTGCGACACCGGTCACAACAGAGAAGGTATGATTGAGGTAGTAAGGCAGATCAAACGGACTCCTCACAAGCGGCTGCATTTCATTTTTGGGACAGTATCGGACAAGGATCCCTCTCATGTTTTAAAAGTATTACCGAAAGAAGCCATATATTATTTCACCCAGGCAAATATTCCAAGAGCTATGGCAAAGGAAGAGCTTGTGAAACAGGCATCGAAGGAAGGACTGAAGGGCAGGGCTTATTCATCACCGATAGAAGCGCTGGAGGCAGCAAAAAAAGCATCGAAGAAAGATGATCTTATTTTTATAGGGGGCAGTACCTTCGTTGTTGCTGAAATTCTATAGCAGGGAGCAGGGGGCTAAGAGCTAAGAGCTAAGAGCGGAGGGCTGAATTCTGAATGCTGAATTAGAATGCATAATAATTACATAACATGAAAAGAATATTGTTCATATTAATTATTACGATTTTTTGGGTGATAACTGGTTTTGGGCAGGAGGTTAAATGGTATGGCCCTTCTGTTGATTTCAGTCATGGAAAGCTTGTAGTATCTGGTAATGGTCGCTACCTGCAGTTTGAAGATGGATCAGGTTTTATGTATATTGGAGATACCGGATGGGAACTGTTTCACAGGCTGAACCGTGAAGAAGCTGAGAAGTACCTTGAAAAGAGACGGGAGCAGGGTTTTACTGTCATCCAGGCAGTTGTGCTGGCAGAATTTGATGGTCTGGATGCTCCCAATGCATATGGGGAAAAACCTTTGATAGATAATGATCCCCTGAAACCCAATGAAAAATATTTTGAACATGTGGATTATATTGTAAAGCTGGCAGCTAAAAAAGGTCTCTTTATCGGGATGCTTCCCACCTGGGGTGATAAGGTGGATCCGCAATGGGGAAAGGGACCGGTGATTTTTAATGCCGAAAATGCATATACATACGGACAATGGATCGGCCGCAGATATAAAAATGATCCTAATATAATCTGGATAAATGGCGGAGACCGCTGGTGCGGGGATAAAAACTATCCGGTATTTGATGCTCTGGGCAAAGGCATCAAATCAGTGGACCCGAACCATCTTATGACATTTCATCCCCACGGAGGGATTTCTTCATCTTACTGTTTCCATAATGCTGACTGGCTGGATTTTAATATGTTACAATCCGGACACAGCGACAGGTATATACCCAATTACAGGGCTGTAGGCGCGGACTATAATCTTATGCCTGTGAAACCATGTATGGATGGAGAACCTAATTATGAGGATCATGCTATAGGCTGGAATCCTGAAAACGGTTGGTTTGATGACTGGGATGTCCGCAGGTCATCATACTGGGGTGTTTTTTCAGGCGGACATGGTATTACTTATGGCTGTCATCCGGTCTGGCAGTTTTATGATAAAGGACGGGATCCGGTCACGTCTGCGCGCCGGTACTGGTATGATGTGATTGACCTTCCGGGTGCATGGGATATGATCCACCTGCGGTTATTGCTGGAATCAAGGCCTGTAGAAGGACGTGTACCGGACCAGTCGCTTATCCTTACAGAAAGCGGTGAAGGAGCATCTCACATAACAGCAATGAGGGGGGATGGTTATGCACTGGTTTATCTGCCGGGAAACATTAGTGTAAAGATCAGGGTGAATAAGCTGCAGGCAAAACAGGTGAAATCCTGGTGGTATAATCCGCGTACCGGTAAAGCCTCAGAGGTTGGCACTTTCGACGGAAAACAAGATCATATATATGAGGTTCCGGTTCAGGGGGTGGACTGGGTATTAGTGATTGATGATATTGAGAAGAACTACCTGATCCCTGGGAAGAAAGAATAAACTCTAAGAGTTACAGGGTGCAGGGTACAGGGTACAGGGTACAGGGTACAGGGTACAAGGTACAAGGTACAGGGTACAAGGTGCAAGGTATAGGTTGGAAGTTGCAAGTTACAGGTTGCAAGAGGTTTAGAGCCAAGGGCATAGAGCTAAGAAGCTTAGAGTAAAGTGTGATAAAAAAATAAAAACCAATAATGGAAATTATTAAGGTTGGGCCGGCTAAGTGTAATATGTGGCTGATAGTGGATGGAGATAAATCAATACTTATTGATGCCGGATACGATGGGAAGATCAATGACCTAGAGCATACGCTTGTTGATAACGGGCTTAAGCCAGGGGATATCAAAATGATAGTCATGACGCACACTCATTTTGATCATGCATGTGGTCTGAAGCAAATAAAAGAATTAACAGGTGCGAAAGTAGTTGTCAATGAAAATGAGGCAGGGTACCTTGTGGAGGGTTTTTGTCCGCTGCCAAAAGGGACCAGGTGGTATTCGGGAATTGTTTCATGGTTAGGACGGAATATAATATATGGTGTTGCTAAGTATCAGTCGGTCAATCCGGATATTACTTTAAAAGTAAAACTTGACCTGGGGCGGTATGGTATGGAAGGTTATATAATTCCAACACCCGGACATACATCCGGATCACAAAGCCTGATAATAGGTGAACATGCTTTTGTCGGAGACGATGTATTTGGCATTTTCAGGAATACAATTTTCCCTCCGTTTGCCGATGATGTGCCATCTTTATTGAAAAGCTGGCAGGAGCTGCTGGATACAGGTTGTACAATGTTCTATCCCGGGCATGGGAAAGTGATAGAAAGGTCGAGATTGGAGGATGAGTTGAGAAAGAAAAAATACAGGGGGGCCTATGAAACCTGAAATAAATAAAACCAGTTTTGGTTCAATAACGGTTAATGAGGAAATATATGAATACGACATCATAATTACTGTTAATGGGGATGTTAAGAAGAGGAAAAAGAAATTATCGAAGGCAGTTTATGGCACATCGCATACTATTTCAAAGGATGAAGCGAAGTATGTATATGAGGAAGGTGCAGAGGTTTTGATTGTTGGATCGGGTCAGTATGGTGCAGCGGAGTTGTCTGAAGAAGCAGTCGATTATTTTAAGAAGAAGAATTGCCGTGTCATCTTGTTACCCACACCACAAGCCATAAAGGAATGGAACCGGACAGAGGGGAAGGTAATTGGATTGTTTCATGTTACGTGTTGATTTACTATTTTT
>JBGPAO010000061.1:0-12137 GCA_041480755.1 Bacteroidia bacterium | reverse complement strand
CTTTGCTCTTTGCTCTTTGCTCTTTGCTCTTTGCTCTTTGCTCTTTGCTCTTTGCTCTCCACTCTTTGCTCTTTGCTTTCCTTCCCCATGCCCCATGCTTTTTGCCCTTCACTCTTAGCTCTCAGCCCTATGCTATCTTCATATGTCTTCTGTTAAATGCCCATACGCCCAGGACAAAATAGATTATTGTGAGTATTACAAGTGCAGTAATATCAGGAATAGTATTGGCCGGAGGAAGTCCTAACAGTAACACTTTATTCAGGGCATTAATAGAATGTGTCGGGGATAATATTCCAGCCAGAGTAAATTCAAAACTTCCAATTGTAAATAAGCTGGCGCCTTTAACGGGCATGGCAGCACCCGTAAAAAACATAAAAATCAACATTGGAAAAGTGGCAATAATAGCAACATCTTTAATCGAACGGCAAAATGCAGCAAACAACAGGCTGAAGGCAATTATTGAAAGGCTTGTTAGAAATGCAATAAGGGTAAGAAAACACAGTGTCCCTGGTATGATTTTATATCCCAATGCTACGGCTGTTATCAGGGCAAAAAACATGGACAGGGCAGCAACTATGATTTGCACAAGAGAGACACCGGTTAAGAATTCAAGAGCAGTCAGGTTTGTCAGTTTAAGTCTTTTTAAAGTCTGAATCTCAGGTTCTCTGACTATTGCGGCGGAAGCTGAAAACATCATCATTATAATTGCAAGTATCAGCATACCCGGGACATATAATTCGAAAGTTGACCGCTCTCCGGAATATCCCAATTTTGTTTCTTTAAATTGTACCGGCATCTTAAAACCTGTTATGTCAACGAGAAAGCTGTTAAATAATTCTTCAGTAAGGACAGCACCGATAATATATTGCATATCTGTTATATTGCCGATGAGTTCAAAAATGGAAGGTTTATTTTTATTTAAAGGATCAGAAAGCATTGATGATGTGAAATTATCCGGAATAATCAGGGCTGCATCACCCTTCTCAGCTTTAAGTCCCGATATAGCCAGATCCCGATTATCTTCCAGATGAAATCGCAGAACAAGTTCATTATATTGCTGCGATACCTCACCAAGATAAATTACAAGGCTGTCACCCAGGTTTATGCCAGGCGTTGTTAATGAGATCCCTTTATCCTGGTTGACAAGGATTATATCATATTCAGGATTTTCTGATTCAATCATCAGATAATACACAAAAATGAAAAAAGGTGCTAACAGGATTACAATTAACAGGATCCAGTAATCTCTGATCTGCTCCTTTAAACTTTTTATGAATACGCTGTACCACTTCATTGTCTTAATCTTCGTCCTGTAAGGTGTATAAAAACGTCTTCCAGAGTATTTTCGCGCATGTTCATTTCGCTTACCTGTATTTCATCAGCCTCAAGAATTTTATAGATCTCAGGGATTTTTTCAACCAGGTTCCGGGATTTTATTATAAGTCTGTCACCAGTTGTAACAACATTCATATCTCGCTGTTTCATTTTGTCTACAGCATTCGAGATCCTTATATTATCCTGTGGTTTTACGGTCATTTCCAATATATCACCTTCCCCAATGGATTTTTTCAGGTTATCAACACTGTCAAGCTTTAATAATTTCCCTCTGTCAATAATTGCAACACGGTCCGACACCCTGTCGGCCTCGTCCATATTATGAGTAGTGAAAATGACCGTTTTTTCACTGGCAGTACTGATAATGAAATCTCTCACCAGCAGACGGCTCTGTGGATCCAACCCTGCTTCCGGTTCATCAAATATGACAAGTTCCGGATCATGGACCAGGGCAAGCAGAATATTTAATCTTCTCTGCATCCCTCCGGATAATGTACAGGCGAGTTTGTCTCTTTTCTCCTGAAGTTCCAGTCGGTTTAACAGATTATCAGCTCTTTGACGGGCAATTGGTCCGGGAATGTCATACATCCTGGCCATAAACACAAGTTGTTCAAAACAGGTCAATTTAGGCCAGATTATTATATTTTGAGGACAAATCCCGACTTTAGACCGAATGATCCAGGCACCTCCGCGGGAGATTTTTTGTCCTTTAATAATGACTTCTCCTTCGTCAGGATTCAGTAACCCGCAGATCATATTTATTGAAGTTGTTTTTCCGGCACCGTTTGGACCAAGCAGCCCAAACACTTCTCCCTGCTTTATTTCCAGTGATAATCCATCAACTGCTTTAAGGTCATTATAATATTTAGTAAGATTTTTGACCTGAATTGCAATTGTGTCGGTAGATGGATTCATTTTACCTGTAAAGATTGAAAAATGCAGATAATTTTATTGTAGAAAGTTACCAGATTTTTAATGAATTGTTAATTTTAGAGGAATATTCATATTATAATTTTTCAATAGCAACTATGAGAAAGACTGCATTTATTACCTGTGCTTTATCTGTAATGTTTCTGATTCTTGGTTTGATATTTATACTCCATGAATTCCCTTACAGTAATTACATAATGTCAATAAGCCTTCTGCTTCTTGCTTTGTCATTAATCATTTTCTATACACTGGATAAACAAATAATGTATATTGCAGGTGCTGCGTTTTGTTTGCTTCCCATTGCAGGCCTGTTCTTTACCCAGCTAAACATGCCTGGTTCCAAATTCATCGTAACTGCAGGTCTGGTTTTATTTGGTTTATTATTTGTTCCCTGGATTACCCTAAAATGTTATAAGAAATAATAATAAGAAATCTTTATTCTGCAGACATTATATTTTCGGAACCACCCAGGGCTCCCTGTAATGAGGCTGGATCATTTCGTTTGCAGCTGCATCATTGATAAATGTATTATTATCTGCGTCCCAGTATAATTTCCTTCCTGTTTTATACGCTATATTGCCCATGTGTGCAAATTTCGCGATATAAGCTCCAATCTCAATGTCTGCATTTGGTTTGCCCCGTGTTTTCATACATTCAAGAAAATTCTTAACATGCATATCCAGTCCGCTTACATCACTGCTTCGTCCCTGATTGGGAATGGCTTCCATTTTAGGATTATTATCTGAATCTTTTTCCGGAATTACTTCCCAGCCATTCCGGTCTACAACCAGAGTTCCGTTTTCTCCTATAAAAGCCACCCCATGTTCACGTCCATAGGGTCCCCCATAAATTCCTATCGTATGGTCCCATACCACACCAAAATCACCGAAATTATAAATTGCCTGCAGGGTATCCGGTGTTTCCATTGCATCATCCGGAAAGGCAAATTTTCCACCTGAGGCCATAACAGATTCCGGTTTGTACCGGTTCATTCCAAATAAGGCATAATCAAGCAGATGAACACCCCAGTCGGTCATCAGTCCACCGGCATAATCCCAGAACCAGCGGAAAGTAAAATGAAACCTGTTTCTGTTAAAGGGTCTTTTTGGTGCCGGCCCAAGCCAGAAATCATAATCTACGCCTGAAGGGATCGGTTCATCCGGCAAAACAGGTACTGCTCCTTTCCATCCAATATATGCCCATACTTTAACTGTTCTTATTCTCCCCAGTTTGCCGGACCAGACATAATCCACGACGTTTTTCCAGTGGGGATCGCTCCTTTGCCATTGTCCAACCTGCACCACCCTTTTATACTTGGCAGCAGCATTTATCATAATATTGCATTCTCCAATGGTACTCGCCATCGGTTTTTCAACATAAATATCTTTACCTTCTTCACATGCATATACCATAGGCAGGCAATGCCAGTGATCAGGAGTGCCAATTATCACTGCATCGATGTCTTTTATTTCAATAAGTTTTCTGAAATCACCAAGGATTTTTGGTTTTTTGCCGGTTATTTGAAGTGTTTCTGCTGCGCGTTTTTCAAGTACATTCTGATCTATATCGCATATTGCGGCACATTCAACACCTTGCTGAGCCAGAAAAGCTTTCAGGTCAGCAAAACCCATCCCATTACACCCAATAAGTCCAACGATTATTTTATCATTGGCTGAAAAATGATTCATAGCCTGCACCGATCCGGGGAACGCAGAGGCTAAACTAACTCCTGATACTGCAATGGCGGAGTTCCTTATGAATTTTCTTCTTGATGAATTCATATCTTTTAAATTAAATTGTAGAAAGAAAAATATAAATATAAGTAAAACTGATCTGATATTTTAAGTTCAAAAATGAATGTTAATTTTACCCTCCTGAAACGATAAATAATTCTTTATCATGAAAAAATTGTTATTTCTATCTACTATGATCCTGTTAATAATTAGCGCTTGTAAACAAAAGCAAAGTGATATGTCAGACAAAAACAATCCGTTCTTAAGTGAATTTAAAACGCCTTATGAAGTACCTGACTTTGGGGTAATAAAAGAGGAGCATTATCTACCCGCCTATAAGTACGCCATAGAGGTTCATAACCGGGAAATTGCTGATATTATAAATAATCCCGAACCTCCTGATTTCATAAATACCATTGAAGCCCTTGACAGAAGCGGAGCCTTAATCAATAAAATTGAAAATGTTTTCGACAATCTGAATTCAGCTCATACAAATGAACTTATACAATCAATTGCAAAAGAGACAGCACCATTGATTTCGGAACATAATGATGATAAGAGGCTTAATCCTGATTTATTCTCAAGGATCAGGGATGTGTATAATAATAAAGAATCTTTTGATCTCAATAATGAACAAAAAATGCTTCTTGAAAAAACCTATAAAGAGTTTGTAAGAGGAGGAGCTAATCTTGGATCCGATGATCAGACAAGGCTCAGGGAGATCAATAAAGAGCTTTCTGTGCTGACTCTTAACTTCGGGGAGAATGTATTAAAGGAAATAAATAATTTCAAATTGATAATTGAAAATAAAGATGACCTTTCAGGATTGCCGGAACCTGTAATCAGATCAGCTGAAGAAGCTGCCAAAGAAGCAGGGATGGAGGGAAAATGGGTTTTTACAGTACATAAACCCAGCATGATACCATTTCTACAGTATTCAGAAAAACGGGATCTCAGGGAAAAAATATTTAAAGCGTATATAAATCTTGGCAACAATAATAACCAGAATGATAATAAAGATATCATCTCTAATATTGTCGCTCTCCGGTTTGAAAAGGCTAAACTCCTTGGTTATGAAAATCATGCAAATTTTGTTCTTGAAGAAAACATGGCTAAAACGCCTGAAGCCGTATTTAACTTTCTTCAGAAACTCTGGGATCCGGCTATTATTGTTGCTCAGAATGAAGCAAATGATCTTCAGAAATTCATTGCAAAGGAAGGGGCCAGTTTTAATTTGCAGCCCTGGGATTGGTGGTATTATTCCGAGAAATTAAGAAAAGAGAAGTACGATCTTGATGATGAATTGCTCCGTCCTTATTTCAAGCTGGATAATGTTATAAATGGTGTTTTTGATGTAAGCAATAAATTGTATGGTTTAAAATTTACTGAAAGGTTTGATATCCCAAAATATCAGGAAGATGTCAGAGTTTTCGAAGTTCAGGAATCAGACGGGAAATTTGTCGGCATCCTTTATATGGATTTTTTCCCCCGGTCCAGTAAACGGGCAGGAGCATGGATGGATAGTTTCCGCAAGCAGCAAATAATTGACGGAGTAAATGTTACTCCTGTTATTTCAACTGTATTTAATTTTACCAAACCCTCCGGTGATAAGCCTGCGCTTCTTAATTCAGAAGAAGTCTCCACACTTTTTCACGAATTCGGCCATGCCCTCCATGGCTTGCTTTCAAAATGCACTTATTATAAATTATCCGGCACAGCTGTTCCAAGGGATTTTGTTGAATTGCCTTCCCAGATAATGGAAAACTGGGCCTTGCATCCTGAGGTAATGAAATCTTACGCCCGTCATTACCAGACAGGGGAACCCATTCCCGACGAATTAATCTATAAAATAAAGAAATCAGGTCTTTTCAACCAGGGTTTCATTACTGTCGAATATCTTGCAGCTTCATTTCTTGATATGTACTGGCACACTTTGGAATCCACGGTTTCTGAAGATGTAAATAGTTTTGAAAAGAATGCACTTGATAATCTGGGCCTGATACCGCAAATTGTAGTCAGATACAGAAGTACTTACTTTAATCATATTTTTAGCGGGGGTTATTCTTCCGGTTATTATAGTTATATCTGGGCAGAAGTACTTGATGCAGATGCATTCGAGGCTTTTGTGGAAACTTCCCTTTTCAATCAGGAAGTGGCGACAGCATTCAGAAAAAATATCCTTGAAAAAGGCGGGACCGAAGATCCTATGACCCTTTATTTAAGATTCAGGGGAAAAGAACCTTCAATTGAACCCTTGCTGAAGAAAAGAGGGCTGATCTAAATCAGTTCCGGGTTCCGAGTTCCGGGTTCTAAGTCTATTTGTCCTTATTTCTATTCGGATCAGTTATAATAATATTAAACTATGAAAATCCCATTTTACCAGGTTGATGCATTTACGGATGATCCGTTTGGCGGGAATCCTGCGGGAGTTTGTCCCCTTGATAGTTGGATCCCGGATGATTTGATGCAAAAGATCGCTGCAGAGAATAATCTTTCTGAGACAGCATTTTTTGTCCCTGAAAATGACGGGTACCGGATTCGCTGGTTCACACCAAAAGTTGAGGTGGATCTCTGCGGTCATGCAACCCTTGCTTCAGGACATGTAATATTCAACCATCTTAATTGGCCGGGAGAAAATATCCATTTTGAATCACGCAGCGGTCGTTTAAATGTCAGAAATGACAAAAATTTTATCACACTGGATTTCCCCACTGCCAGTTACCAAAAAGTAACACCCCCTGAAATCCTGATCAAAGCGCTGGGGAAAAAGTTTACCGAAGTTTATTATTCAAATGATTACATGGCAGTATTTGACTCTGAACAGGACATCCTGGATCTCAGACCTGATTTTCAGTTACTTTCTCAACTTGAAACCCGTGGTGTAATTGTTACGGCCAGGGGCAAAGACGTTGATTTTGTATCCAGATTTTTTGCGCCCGGCGTTGGAATTAATGAGGACCCGGTCACCGGTTCTGCCCATACATTATTGACGCCATACTGGTCAAATAAACTGGACAAAACGGAATTAACTGCCAGGCAATTATCAGAACGCAGAGGAAAGCTTTTCTGTAAATATCTTGGTCCCAGGGTCGAAATTTCAGGAAAAGCTGTTACCTTCCTTACAGGAGTAATTGATATCGACCTTTAATTGCTTTATATTCGAAGCAGGTAGATAAAGAATTTATTATTACAATAAATATATCTAACTTTAATAAACACCTGTTAAAAGCTCCCACGCATGAAACAAATCCGAAGGTCATTTGTCATAAAGGCAGATAAAAATGAAGTGTTCAATGCTCTTACTAATCCCCTTGCAATTGAATTGTGGACTGGTTATCCGGCAGTAATGGATTCGAAGCCCGGCACCGAATTCTCGTTATGGGAGGGTGATATCACAGGAAAAAATCTTGAAATAATCCCCGGGGAAAAAATTGTCCAGGAATGGTTTTTTGATGATCCCGAAAATCCTTCGATTGTTACAATTGAACTGGAGGATGAGAACAAAGGAACCAGAATAAAACTTTTACATACAAATGTCCCTGATGAAGCCTATGGCAATATTGACTATGGCTGGAAAGAATATTTTTTCGGTGCTATGAAAAAGTATCTCGAGGGGTAAAAACCTATTATTTAAGCGAAAACATTATCTTAGAGGGCAGAACTACATGCCTTTCTCAGTTTCCAGATGGAAAATTTTTATGATTTTATTGTAATCGGTTCTGGTTTTGGAGGTAGTGTTGCTGCCTTGAGGTTAGCTGAAAAAGGTTATACTGTTCTTGTTATTGAAAAAGGGAAAAAGTATTCCTCCGGCGATTTCCCCCATACCAACTGGAATCTCAGAAAATATCTATGGGTTCCTCAATTAAGATGTTTCGGCTTTCAAAAAATCAGCTTTTATCCGCAGGTTAGTATTCTGTCAGGTATAGGCGTTGGCGGCGGAAGTCTGGTATATGCCAATACCTTGTTCAGTCCCCCTGATGAATATTATACACATGAATCCTGGAAGAAATTCAGGGACTGGAAGACGACGCTCCAACCCTGTTATGAGAAAGCCGGATTCATGCTTGGAAGGGCTCAATATAATAATATAAATATTGAAGATGAGAAGCTTAGGGAGGTTGCGAAAGAATTTAAATGTGAAAATACTTTTGATACAGTATTTGTTGGGGTATTCCTTGATAAGCTTAAAGATGGAAGTGATCCCTATTTTAACGGCCACGGCCCCCTCCGCAACTATTGCACTGAGTGTGCGGGATGCATGGTGGGTTGCAGGGAAAATGCAAAAAACTCACTTGATAAAAATTATCTTTTTTTCGCTGAAAAATTTGGATCAACTATACTGTCAGAAACTTATACAGATAAAATCTTTTTTAAGGATAATTATTATGAGATCCATACCAGGTCATCAACTGCACTCCTCAGAAAGAATAATAAGGTATTCAGGTCCAAAGGATTAATAATAGCAGGAGGTACTCTCGGTACCGTTGAAATTCTCCTGAAACAAAAATTTAAGTATAAATCACTCCCAGGACTGTCAGAATGTGTTGGCGAAAAGATCCTGACTAATTCTGAAACTTTATGTGCCGTTTCGGGAATAAAAGAAAAAATGAATAATGGACTGGCAATTACATCAGTTTTTAATCCGGATAAAAATACACATATAGAGATAGTCAAATACCCTGATGGTTCTAATTCACTTAAATGGTTTTTTTCCCTCTCTGCGAAAAGACCTTCAGGAAATTTTAACAGGATTATCCGGCTTACCGGTAAAAGTTTAATCCATCCCCTGTCTGTTATTAAGACTGTGTTTAATTTCAGATGGTCTACCGGCCTTATTATTTTCCTTGTAATGCAACACCTGGAAAATAACATGAAGTTCATCTGGAAAAAAGGCTTTTTTGGGGCCAATATGGTTGCCAGAAACAAAGGGAACCGTAAGGTACCTGCATATATCGAGATTGGGCAGAAAGTAATGGAAGCTTATGCTGAAAAAAACGGTGGGATAGCCCAGAATATTATCCTTGAAATTCTTTTCAACAGACCGACGACAGCACATATTCTGGGGGGATGTCCTATGTCAGATTCAATCAGCACCGGTGTAATTGATGATAAATTCCGGGTTCATGGATATCCCGATATGTACGTGGTAGATGGATCTGCCATGCAGGGAAATCCTGGTGTAAATCCAAGTTTCAGCATCCTGGCATTAGCAGAATATGCGATGGATCAAATTCCTGCAAAAAATGACCATTATAATAATTCCCTTGACGACCTTATTAAATCTGAACCTCAAAAACTCAATCAATGAATGAAGCTGAATTCAAATCACTGGTTGCCAGGCAAAGAGTTTTTTTCAATTCCGGAAAAACATTGGATTATAAATTCAGGATTGCCACCTTACGGCACCTGAAGAAACTGATAATAAGCAATGAATCCCGAATTTTCGAAGCATTAAATAAAGATCTCGGTAAATCGGCTTTCGAAGCATATGCCAGTGAGACCGGCCTGGTATTACAGGAAATCAATCTTATATTACGGAATCTAAAGAAATGGGTACGCCCCAGGCGCATTTATACTCCCCTGGTTCATTTTATTGCCAGAAGTTATTATGTTTATAAACCATACGGTGTGGTACTTATTATCTCTCCCTGGAATTACCCTTATCAACTGCTTTTTAATCCATTCATCGGTGCAATAGCTGCCGGCAATTGTGTCATCGCTAAACCTTCGCAGCATGCTACTCATACAAGTGAAGTAATGATAGACATAATAAATAATAACTTCAATCCTGAACACTTATGCCTGGTCCGCGGAGGACAAGAAATCAACCAGATATTGTTAAAGGAAAAATATGATTATATTTTCTTTACCGGAAGCGCTGAAACCGGTAGACAGGTTATGAAATCTGCTGCAGAAAATATTACCCCTGTATCACTTGAGCTTGGAGGGAAATGCCCTGTTATTATAACCGAAGATGCCAATATAAGATTATCAGCGAGAAGAATCATCTGGGGTAAAATTTTAAATGCCGGGCAATCCTGTGTCGCCCCGGATTATGTCCTGGTTCATAACAAGGTTAAAGAAAAACTTATTTCTGAAATAAAAACCTGCCTTACAAAGTTTTTTGGCCCTGATCCATCACAGAGTACAGACTATTGTAAAATAATTAATAATTCAAATCTTGAACGCCTGAAAAATTATCTTAATGATGGTGAAATAATTTGCGGAGGTGATTCTGTTTCTGAAGATAAATATTTAAGTCCAACTCTGATAGAAGGTATCAGTATGGATCACCCGGTTATGAAAGAAGAGATCTTTGGCCCGATTTTACCAGTCATTGAATATAATGATCTGGATGAAGCTATTGAATTTGTTGCCAGTCGTCCCAGCCCCCTGGTAATTTATATTTTCTCAAATTCATCTGAAAAAAGAAATAAAATCATACGAAGAACGCAGTCCGGGGGAATATGTATTAATGAAACGACAGTTCATTTTATAAATCCGTATCTTCCTTTTGGCGGAATCGGACTAAGTGGAATAGGAAGATATCACGGACGGTTCAGCTTCGAGACATTCAGTTACAAGAGATCCTTAATGTACAAATCCAACCTGATAGACCTGCCAGTGAGGTATCCTCCTTACAGGAATAAAATAAATATTTTACGTTATTTTATTAAGTAACCGGAATTCATATAAAACCTGCAGAGTTTTTTATGAGCTTCATCTCATCCGGCTTTTTAGTGTGGTGAATTTAATAAATCATAATTTTGTGCTGTTATGGAAGAGAAAGGACAGGTCATAAAATCCACGGGGAATCTATATACTATTATTAAAAACGGTATAGAAAAAGTCAACTGTACGTTAACCGGCCGGTACCGTCTTGAAGATCTCAAAAGCACTAATCCGGTTACGGTAGGTGACTGGGTACTTTTCGAAATAAATCCTGGTGAAAAGATCGGAAGAATAAAGGATGTTCTTGAAAGAAAGAATTATATAATAAGAAAATCCTCAAATCTTTCTAAAACATACCAGGTAATCGCTGCAAATATAGATCAGCTGATGCTTATGTTAACAGTTGAATACCCGAAGACATTTCCTGAATTTATTGATAGATACCTGGTAACCGCTGAAGCTTATAGTATACCCTCTATAATACTGTTCAATAAAATTGACCTGTATAACCAAAAACAATTGAATGAAGTAAACGAACTGACAGAAGTTTACAGCCATATAGGATATCCATGTTATTCTATAACAGCCTTAAACAGACAAAACCTGGGGATGATTCTTGATTTGTTAAAGCAAAAAGTAACATTGATTGCAGGCAACAGCGGTGTCGGAAAATCCACCTTATTAAATACACTGTTTCCAGAATTAAATCTCAAAATAGATGAAATATCAGATTATCATAAAAAAGGTAAGCACACAACTACATTTGTGGAAATGTTCCCGTTACCCGGGGGCGGATATGTTATTGATTCTCCGGGTATTAAAGGATTCGGCCTGATAGATATGGAGAATGAGCCGCTTTACCATTATTTTCCCGAGTTTTTCAGTACTTCGCGGGATTGCAAATTTAATAACTGCCTTCATATAAATGAACCCGGATGTGCTGTCATTAAAGCTGTTGAAGATGGCAGAATCAGTTTTTCAAGATATAATAGTTATTTAAGCCTGCTGGAAGAACAGGGTCAATCCGATAAATACAGAAAATAACTAGTTCTGAACGAATATTTAGCCTGTTACTTATAACTTTTAACCATCACTTATTAAAACATAGATTTTATTTTTTTATTTTACCTGATTATTAAGTCTTCAGGATAATTAAATGAAGAATACCTTCTTTATAATACTGGTCAGTGTTTTTTTATTCATTGGTCTTAATACGATACTTTACCTCAAAATTTATAAGGATCAAAGGGTTTACCAGACAGAAATGCTGTTACATCAGATAAGCATTTGTGGAAATACAATTGAACAATATGGAATGAATTTCGAGAATGAGGTGAATTATATATTATATTCAGATAATATCAATCAATTATTCAATGATCCTAACATCAAAGAAAAAGGATCAAAAAGTCTTGAGCTGTTTTATTCAAAGTATGACAGGTTAATCAACAATATTGATATTTATGG
>JBGPAO010000060.1:0-12207 GCA_041480755.1 Bacteroidia bacterium | reverse complement strand
GGATCGTAATAAATGGGAATTCTATAACCTTCGTATACATATCCGTCACACCTGATACCAAGCCCCGTAGGATTAGTTATGTGTTTGATCAGTCCCGGACTTGGCATAAAATTTCTATCCGGATCTTCCGCATAGATCCTGCATTCTATCGCGTGTCCGGTCTGCCTTATGTTCTTTTGTTTAAGACTGAGTTTTTCTCCGCTTGCAATCCTGATCTGTTCCTTTACAAGATCTACCCCAACGACACGCTCTGTAATCGGATGTTCAACCTGGAGGCGGGTGTTCATTTCCAGAAAATAAAAGTTTCTGTCCTTATCTACCATGAATTCAATGGTCCCGGCACCTTCGTATCTCACAGCACGTGCAGCAGCCAGTGATATCTGCCCCATCCTTTCTCTCAGGTCAGGAGTTATAAAAGGTGATGGGGTTTCTTCTATTACTTTCTGATATCGCCGCTGGACAGAACATTCACGCTCATAAAGGTGGATAACATTTCCAAATTTGTCTGCAAGAATTTGAAATTCAATATGATGTGGAGATTCCAGGTACTTCTCAATATATACCGAATCATCGCCGAATGAGTTCAGTGCCTCTGATCTGGCAGCTCTTAATTTAGCAGTCACATTGGATCTTTCGGTTACGATCCTCATTCCTTTACCACCTCCTCCTGCTGCTGCTTTAATTAATACCGGGAAACCAGTTTCCTGGATGAACTTGAGCGCGGTCTTTTCATTATGAATCGCCTCCCTGGTCCCCGGAACTACCGGTATACCGGCATTAATCATTGCTTCTCTGGCAGTGATTTTATCACCCATTATGGACATTGAATGAGCGGTGGGGCCAATGAAAATAATGCCTGCCTTGCCACATCTTTTGACAAATTCAGGATTTTCTGAAAGGAAACCATAACCAGGATGGATAGCATCAGCACCTGACTGCTTTGCCACCTTAATGATCTTTTCAATATTCAAATAGCTATCAAGCGACGGGGAGGGGCCAATATGATATGCTTCATCTGCATACCTGACATGAAGAGAAGTCCTGTCCGCATCTGAGAAAACTGCAACCGTCCTGATTCCCATCTCCCTGCATGACCTCATAATCCTGACGGCAATTTCGCCCCTGTTAGCGACAAGTACTTTTTTTATCATACAGGTTTTTTTTGTGAAAACAGACCGCAAAGTTTAGAAAAAAAAATGATATGAGCATATTCAATTAATCCTTTTGACGTAGTTATAACATAAAATTCTGGAATAAGTTACAGAGTAACAACAGGTTGATTTCAATAATTAAATAAATATATCAAGAGAAAATATTATGATAAGCCCTGCATGTCTGTTTAAATTTTAATCATCATTATTTACTAAATTTGTTTAATAAAATAATAATCACACGACATACTTTTTGTATGGCATGGTTTACAAAATGTTCTGTCATTTTGTTGATGTTTACCTTTCTCCAGGGGTATTCGGAATCATACATCCTCTGTCAGCAGGATACCTCTGAAATCAAATCCGGATTGTTCGACAGTGATGATTGCCTGGAATTAAGGATTACTATGGATTTCGATTCAGTTTTAAATGATACAAGCGATAATCCATCTTACCATCTGGCCCGAATCAGTTATAAAAATGCTGATAGTATATGGATTTCTTTAGATGCGCAGGTACGGGTCAGGGGACATTATAGAAAACAGTCGGTGAATTGTGATTTCCCTCCGCTGAAATTAAGGTTTGACAAGAAGAGCCGGACAAATACAATTTTTGAGAATGCACGGGAACTAAAAATGGTAACTCATTGCCAATCAACATTACCTGAATTCGATCAATATGTAATCCAGGAATACCTGATCTATAGATTATATGATGTATTATCTGATGTAAGTTATAAGACAAGGCTGTTAAAAGTAACATATATTGACAAAGATGATCCCGGGAGGACTTTAAATAAATCATCCTTCTTTATTGAAGATACCGATCTCATGGAAGAAAGACTCCGAGGACATATCCTTGCAGTTCAGACAGTTATTCCTGAAAATGTCGATAGGGACCACTATGTTATAATTTCTTTTTTTCAGTATATGATAATCAATACAGACTGGTCTTTGCCCATAATGCATAATATAGATCTTATTTCGGTGGATTATTTTAAACCACCCATCCCGGTACCATTCGACTTCGACTGGTCAGGATTAATAAATATACCATATAAAGTCCCCACAGTAGCCGGAATGCAAACCAGGATTCCGGAAAGGGTGTATAAAGGTCCATGCCTGAATAATAAAGAGGCAAAAAAAATTAAAAAGTTTTTCGAAGATAAAGAGTTGGACCTCTTTAATGTTTATATCGATTGTAGTTACCTTGATGATGAAATTAAGATTGAAACTTTACATAAACTTCAACTTTTCTTCCAGATCCTTGAAAATAAATACATATTTAAATCCGCATTTATCGAAAAGTGTAAATGATCAGCCGGTCCTCTGCATAATTAATGCTATCATAAGATAGGTTTTTTGACCAATGCATATAATTTTCTTATTGTTATTACAGATTAATTGATTAACCTGTATTATGATATGGCGAAGATACTTAATATGCGGATATTATTTAAATATTCGTAGATTAATTATCCTGACTTAAATCATTTATAATCAATTAAATATATCTATTTTGATTATTTCCAGGTTTAGCCGGCCAAATTGTGTTTTTATAGTTCTGAAAAAGAGAATACATTTGCGTCATCTTTTAATGGTTTATTTTGAATGATTCTAAATAAGATTAAAATTAAATTCCTTCTTATCCAGGTTGTATTGGTCTTGGTTTTATTCTTCTGGGAGATTGGTCTTAGCTTATCTGACAGGGTTACACCAGGTGCTGATGTTAGAAGTTCTTTTCTGGCAAATGACATTGTTGATATCAGGTCAGAAATTCCTGAGTTTGAACAGATGAACAATATCATTAACTTATTCCAGAAAAAGTGGGGGATAAAGGGTATGTCTGTCGCCGCGACAAAAGATGGACGCCTTGTCTATGCTAAAGGATTTGGTTATGCGGATGAACAGAATAGTGAACCTGTATATGCACATCATCAGTTCAGACTTGCAAGTGTATCAAAACTGGTGACTGCTATTGCAATAATGCAGTTGAATGAGCAGGAAAAATTTGACCTGGATGATCCGGTTTTCGGGCCAAAAGGCATTTTAAATGATTCAACATACAGATATTATTCAGATCCCAGAATTGAAAAAATTACAGTAAGGCATCTTTTAACTCATACGGCCGGGTGGTCAAAAAGAGCCGGAGATCCTATGTTTCAGCCCCACCTTGTTGCAAGGAAAATGAAAACAGGTTTGCCGATAACCAATGAAACCACTATACAGTTCGTCCTGAAAAAGAAACTCAATTATGAGCCTGGAAGCAAATACAGTTATTCAAACGTTGGGTATGTTATCCTGGGTAAGTTGATTGAGAAAATCACAAAGATGACGTATGAGGATTATGTAAAAATGAATATCCTTTATCCACTGGGAATTTATGATATGCAGTTGGGCAACAGTTTTTATGAAGAAAAAACAGATAATGAGGTTACGTACTATGAGAACCGGTCTTATGGCAAAGTGCTGGCGTACAATAGCAACCGTAATTATGTATCAAGGATATATGGCGGCAGTGATATAAAATCACTGGGTGCGGCAGGCGGCTGGATATCATCACCTGCCGGTTTATTAAGGCTCGTAACTGCTATAGACGGATTTGACACCAAACCTGATATGCTTAAGCCGGAAAGCATCCGGATAATGACCTCAAAAGATAATGATGAGGGTCAACCCATAGGATGGAAAGGTTCTGATTCATATGGTACCTGGTGGCGCACAGGGACACTGACAGGTATGTCAGTCCTGGTTACACGACAGAGAAACGGGATCAACTGGATTGTTGCGATGAACTGTACAACTGTTAAGAAATCTCATATCCACAGTGAGACTTTTCGCATGATGACAGGTGCTATTTCAAAAGTTAAAAGTTGGCCTCAATATGATCTGTTTAATAATATCAACTTTCTGACTGATAATTTGCAGCGCTGAATAAACGATTTCTTTTCAACAGGTTCATCCTTAGGCCTTCCATTACTTCCTTACCAACTTATTTAGACTTGTTATGAACTAAATTTGATTTAGTATCTTTGCTTTTAAAAAATAAGATTTCCAAAATATGGCCAATTTCGAACTGGTAATGCCCAAACTCGGCGAAAGTATTGAGGAAGCAACTATCACTAAATGGATTGTTAAAGCAGGAGACAAAGTAAAAGATGATGACATTCTCCTTGAAATTGCCACTGATAAAGTTGATTCTGAAATTCCAAGCCCGGTTTCAGGGACAGTAACAAAAATATTGTATCAACAGGATGAAACTGTGGCAGTTGGCACTGTTATAGCTGTAATCGATACAAGTGGTGCTGATTTTCAACCTGAGAAAGCAGAAACCAATGTTATTGAACCGGAACTCAAGGAGACACCTGAGCCAAAAGCCGAAGAGGTCCTGCCTGATGATACCGGAAGATATTATTCCCCTTTAGTCAGGAAGATTGCATCTGAAGAAAATGTTTCCCTTGCTGAACTTGGAGGTATAGCTGGTAGCGGGCGCAATGGAAGGGCCAGGAAAGAAGATCTCTTAAAATATCTGGAGCAGAGGGGAAAAGAGGAGCCAGTGAAGGAAAGCATCGAAGGCTCTGTAGTCGGGAAGGAACCCTCGGTTATTGTGTCAAAACCTTCACCTGAAAAGCCAAAGATTACAGCAAATCCTGGGGACGAGATAATCAAGATGGACCGCATGCGGAAGCTCATTGCCGAACATATGGTGATGTCAAAGAGTGTTTCTGCTCATGTCACCAATATGATCGAAACTGATGTGACCAATATTGTCCTTTGGCGGAACCGGATCAAAGAGGAGTTTTATAACCGTGAGAAGGAAAAAATAACCTACCTGCCGGTATTTCTTGAGTTCATTATATCAGCGCTTAAAGATTACCCTCTAATCAACTCATCTGTTGATGGTGATTCAATTATCCTGAGGAAAAACATTAATCTGGGTATTGCTGTTGCTCTTCCTACTGGAAATCTTATTGTACCGGTAATTAAAAATGCAGATCAGCTTAACCTGCTGGGATTAGTTAAATCACTTAACAAAATTGCAGCAGATGCAAGGAACAATAAGCTAAATCCGGATGATATTAAAGGCGGGACATTTACTATCTCCAATTTTGGAACATTCCGCAACGTTATGGGTACCCCGATTATTAATCAGCCCCAGGTAGCCATACTTGGGATCGGCACAGTAGAGAAAAAGCCGGCTGTCATTGAGACTCCGTCCGGTGATATGATAGCAATCAGGCATAAGATGTTTCTTTCGCTTACTTATGACCATCGGATTATTGATGGTGCATATGGAGGAGCATTCCTTAAGAAGCTTTCGGATTATCTGGAAGCATTTGATGGCAACAGGACTTTATGACCAGCTTTGTGATTCTTAAATCATAGATAATGAACAAGAACAGAAAATTCCGTATTAAAACCACAGATAAAAACTTATTGGAGAAATGGTTCAGGTTAATGGTTTTAGGTAGGATACTGGATGACAGGGCGCCAAACTACCTGAAGCAGGCTATTGGCTGGTCATATCACGCCCCATATGCCGGACATGATGGTATTCAGCTTGCGATTGGCCAGATATTTGACCGTGAACACGACCATCTGTTCCCATATTACCGGGATATGCTCACCGTGATTTCTGCGGGATTAACAGCTGAAGAAATAATTCTTAACGGAATTTCAAAAGATACGGATGTTGCCGGTGGCGGCAGGCATATGTCAAATCATTTTGCAAAACCCGGATGGCATATTCATAATGTTTCATCCTCAACGGGCAATCATACCTTGCACGCGGTGGGTGTTGCGCGTGCAATGAAGAAATATGGCACTCAGGGAATCGCTATCACTTCCCAGGGTGAATCATCAATTTCAGAAGGCTTTGTATATGAGGCAATAAATGGTGCCAGCCGGGAGAAACTGCCTGTTCTGTTCGTAATTCAGGATAATGGTTACGGAATTTCAGTTCCAAAGAGCGATCAGACTGCCCGAAGAAAAGTCGCTGATAACTTTACCGGATTCAGGAACCTTAAGATAATGCATTGCAATGGTAAGGATGTTTTTGATTCAATGAATACTCTTTATGAGGCAAAGGAACATATTAATAAGTATGAAGAACCTGTCATTGTCCAGGCAAATTGCGTAAGGATACATTCCCATTCGAATTCCGACCGGCATGAATTATACCGCGATGACTACGAGCTCAATTATGTCGGTGAGTATGATCCTCTGGCGAAGTTCAGGAGGTTATTGCTGAGGTATAACAGGTTTACCCTGCCAGAAATTGAAAAGATTGAAGAGGAGACAAAAGAACTGGTTAAAGTTGCCCATAAGGCGGCAATGTCTGCTCCTGATCCCAAACCGGATTCAATCCTCGATTTTGTGATGCCTGAGCCGTACATTCCTGAAAAGTACACAGACGGCACTCATCAGTATGATGGTGAAAAGAAAAAGCTGATTGATGCTCTGAATGAAACGCTGAAAGCCGAATTCCGGCATAATCCAGACACATTTCTCTGGGGGCAGGATGTGGCTTACAAAGAAAAGGGCGGAGTCTTTAATGTTACCAAAGGAATGCAGAAAGAATTTGGCAGGGAAAGGGTTTTCAATGCACCAATTGCTGAAGATTTTATTCTTGGCACAGCAAATGGAATGAGCCGTTTCAGTGATAAAATCCGAATAGTAGTCGAGGGAGCCGAATTTGCAGACTATTTCTGGCCTGCAATGGAACAGCTTGTAGAAAGCTCTCATGATTACTGGAGGACTAAAGGACAGTTCGTTTCAAATGTTACTATCAGGCTTGCTTCAGGCGGTTATATTGGTGGAGGATTATATCATTCACAAACAATTGAAGGCACGTTGACGACCTTACCGGGTATCAGAGTAGTATATCCGGCTTTTGCTGATGATGCCGCCGGACTGCTAAGAACCAGCATAAGATCAAAAGGAATAACCCTTTTCCTTGAACCAAAAGCACTGTACAATTCCCCCAAAGCAGCCACCCCGATCCCTGATGATTTTGAAGTACCTTTCGGAAAAGCACGGATCAGGAGGGCAGGGCAGGACATGACAATTATTTCATATGGTAATACTATTCATATGTGCCTTGAAGCTGCTGAAAAATTATTTGCTGAACGCAAAGCCACCATTGAAGTTATTGATCTCAGGTCACTTATCCCTCTCGATGAAACAACTGTTCTTAATTCAGTCCGGAAAACAGGAAAAGTTCTTGTCGTGCATGAAGATAAGGTCTTTTCGGGTTTTGGAGCTGAAATAGGATCAATTATAACTGAAGAAGCATTCGAATATCTGGATGGACCTGTCAAAAGGGTAGGTTCAACATTTACCCCCGTAGGTTTCAACCGGATTCTTGAAGCTGCAATCCTCCCCGATACAAAAAAAATACTTGCGGCGGCAACTGAATTACTGGAATATTAATGAATCATGGCTGCAAGATTTCAAGGTTTCAAGGCTTCAGCGACACGGGGTCACAGGGCTCCAGGGCTAGAATTGCTACAGAGCTGCTGGGCCATAAGATCATTAGGATTACATGATATATGTTATTGGATTAATTTTCTGATAAAATGAAAAAAATAGGCTTGTTTTATAGTTTTAATACAAAGAAAACTTCGCAGATTGCGGAAAGGATCAGGGAGGTTTTCACCGGGGCTGAAATAGATATGGTTAATGTGGAAACTGTCACAAGTGAACAGTTTTTATCATATGACAATATAATTTGTGGCGTTCCGACATGGTTTGATGGTGAACTTCCGAATTACTGGGATGAATTTATTCCTGATCTTGAAGACCTTAACCTGAATGGAAAAACAATAGCCTTATTCGGTCTGGGTGACCAGAAAGGATATCCGGAAAATTTTCTGGACGGAGTGGGGATACTGGCTGAAATTCTCGAAACCCAGGGAGCGCGTCTTGCAGGATTTACTTCTGTACAGGGATATACATTTGAATCATCCAGGGCTGTCAGAGGAGATAAATTTATGTGCCTCGCAATCGATTTTGAAAACCAGAGTTCTCTCAGTGATGAGCGGATTTCAGCATGGACAGGTCAATTAAGATCGGAATTTCAGTAGAACCGGCGTTTTGATTAGCATAAATTTTTTTTGAGGTCATTTGAGAATAAATAATATCTTTGTATTATCAATGACTGGTAAATGAAAAGTATTTATATCATATTTCTCATCCTAATCCTTGGTATTTTAATAAAAACAGGATGAGAATGGTATAATCTCAATAAAATAAACACTTTACAGAAGGCCATTCTCGAAATTCAGAATGGCCTTTTGTATTTTAGAATTATTTATTATAGTTTATTTCACATTTATTTATTTTTTTTACATACTTAATTTGAATTTATAAGAAAAAAATACTTATTACTTAATAATTTTTATCATGGCAACAGAAAAAGTATACATCTTTGATACCACCCTAAGGGATGGTGAACAGGTCCCTGGATGTCAATTGAACACGATTGAAAAGATACAGGTTGCGAAAGCTCTGGATGCCCTTGGAGTGGATATTATCGAAGCAGGATTCCCTATTTCATCACCCGGAGATTTTAATTCTGTTGTCGAGATTTCAAAAGTTATAAAGCGGCCGGTAATTGCCGGCCTGACCCGGGCAGTTAAAAAGGATATTGAGGTTGCTGCCGATGCCCTCAAATATGCCGAAAGGCCTCGTATCCACACAGGAATAGGTACATCTTATTATCATATAAATTACAAGCTGAATTCAAATCCGGAAGAAATTATTACCAGGGCTGTGGATGCTGTCAAATATGCAAAGAAATTTGTTGAGGATGTTGAGTTTTATGCTGAGGATGCCGGCAGGACTGAAAATGAATATCTTGCCAGGGTAATAGAGGCTGTTATAAAAGCAGGAGCTACAGTGGTCAACATTCCTGATACCACCGGATACGCGATACCTTATGAATTTGGTGAAAAGATACGTTTCCTTAAGGAAAATGTCAAAGGTATCCATAAGGTAACTATTTCAACTCACTGCCATAATGATCTTGGAATGGCAACTGCAAATACAATTGCAGGGGTTATTGCCGGTGCAAGGCAGGTTGAGGTAACGGTTAATGGGATCGGGGAAAGGGCCGGTAACACCTCTCTGGAAGAAGTAGCTTTAATTATCAGAAGCAGGAATAATCTGAATCTTCATACTGATATCAATTATAAGAGGATCTATAAAACAAGCAGGATTGTTTCAACACTGATGAGGATGCCTGTCCAGGCTAATAAGGCAATAGTGGGAAGAAATGCATTTGCCCATTCATCAGGAATCCATCAGGATGGCGTCCTTAAAAAACGGGAGAATTATGAAATTATTGACCCGAAATCAATAGGAGTGCATGAATCATCTATCGTACTCACAGCAAGAAGCGGAAGGGCTGCCCTGAAACACAGGATTGAAAAACTGGGGTATAAACTTACAAAAGAAAAGCTTGATCGCTTATACCATGAATTTCTTGTTGTGGCTGATAAGAAAAAGGATATTAATGATGATGACCTTCTTGTGCTTGTAGGTAAAGAGGAAAGAGGGCCAAGGAGTATCGAACTTTCAGCACTCCAGGTTATTTGTGGTAAAAGTACTTTTCCGACTGCCACGGTTACTCTAAGAATGCATGGCGACAGCTTTACTGAATCAGCAAAAGGAAACGGGCCGATCGATGCATCTTTCAATGCAGTAAAGCGTATTGTTAAGAAGAAAGTCAGGCTCGAAGAATTTCTTATCCAGGCAATTACCAGGGGCAGCAATGATATTGGAAAAGTTCATGTCCAGGTTCAGTATAAGAGTAATATATACTATGGTTTTTCGGCAAGCACAGATATAGTAACCGCTTCTGTTGAAGCATTTGTAGACGCCCTTGCACAGGTTGAAGATATTAATTGACACTATGGGAAAAACACTTTTTGATAAGATATGGGATCAGCATATTGTAAAAACCATTCCGGATGGTCCGGATATCCTGTATATTGACCGGCATTATGTTCATGAGGTAACTAGTCCTCAGGCTTTTGCCGGACTTGAAAAGCGGGGTATTAATGTCTTTCGTCCGGATAAAGTTATCGCCACGGCCGATCATAATGTTCCAACAAAAGACCAGCATCTGCCCATAAGGGACGTTCTATCGCGGAATCAGGTTGAAAGACTCACTGAAAATGCCAGAAAGCATGGCATCACTTTATATGGACTTGGACATCCATACCAGGGAATTGTTCATGTTATAGGACCGGAGCTTGGATTGACCCAGCCAGGACAGACAATTGTCTGCGGTGACAGTCATACTGCCACGCATGGAGCTTTCGGAACAATTGCTTTTGGAATTGGAACGAGCGAGGTCGAAATGGTATTTGCCGCCCAATGCCTTATTCAACAGAAACCGAAAAGTATGAGGATTAGAGTAGATGGTAAATTATCTCCCGGTGTAGTATCAAAAGACGTGATACTCTATATCATATCCAGACTTACTGCAGGCGGAGCAACTGGTTATTTCGTTGAATATGCAGGCTCAACATTTAAGAATATGTCTATGGAAGCCCGTATGACTGTGTGCAATATGAGTATTGAAATGGGAGCACGGGGCGGTTTGATTGCACCAGATGAAATAACTTTTGATTACCTTGAAGGAAGGGAGTTTTCACCTAAAGGCAATGAATTTACCAGAGTTGTCAAACAATGGGAAAGATTGTTTTCTGATCCGGATGCGAAGTTCGACTCGGAGTTGAATTTCAATGCAGAAGATATTGAACCTATGATCACATGGGGTACTAATCCTGGCCAGGGTATAAAAATAACAGATGTGATACCTGATCAACCCGAAAACAAAGGTGTCCTTGAATATATGGGGCTATCAGCAGGTGAATCATTGTTAGGTAAAAAGGTTAACTATATTTTTATCGGAAGCTGTACTAATGGCAGGATTGAGGATTTCCGGGCTGTTGCGCGGATTGTTAAAGGCAAAAAGAAAGCATCCAATGTCAGGGCGTATCTGGTACCCGGATCCAAACTGGTTGAAAAACAAATCGAACAGGAAGGCCTCCGGCAGATTTTTGAAGATACCGGACTGGAGGTTCGCCAGCCGGGCTGTTCAGCTTGCCTGGGAATGAATGAGGATAAAGTTCCAAGGGGTAAGCTGTGTGTTTCAACATCAAACAGAAATTTTGAGGGGCGGCAGGGACCAGGTGCAAGGACAATTCTGGCCAGTCCGCTTACTGCTGCGGCTACAGCCATTAAAGGTTCGATAACTGATGTCAGGACTTTAATCTGATTCAAATGGAGAAAATTAATATAATAGAATCTACAGCTATTCCCCTGGAAATGGAAAATATTGATACTGATCAGATAATTCCTGCCAGGTTTCTGAAGGCTACAGATAGGAAAGGTTTTGGCGAAAACCTGTTCAGGGACTGGCGTTTCGATGACAGGGGTGTGCCAAAACCAGGTTTCATATTAAACGATCCTTCACGTACAGGTAAAATACTCATTGCAGGAAAGAACTTTGGTTCAGGATCAAGCCGTGAACATGCTGCATGGGCATTATATGACTATGGTTTCAGGGCAATAGTGTCAAGTTACTTTGCTGATATTTTCGCAAATAATGCATTAAACAATGGATTACTGACAGTGCAGATCCCGGACGGATTCTTGAAACAACTTTTCAATATAATTAATAACAATCCGGCAATAGTGATAAACATTGATCTTAAAAACCAGGAGATTTCAATTCCCGGAACAGGCCTGAAGACTGTTTTTCCAATAAACACCTTCAAGAAAAAATGCCTGCTGGATGGTATTGATGATATTGATTATCTCCTGAGCATTAAACAGGAAATTGTGGATTTTGAAAGGAGAATTTAAGGATATTAGAAGCAAAATCATCCTGGCAACAGGGGCAGGGGGTGGAGTGATGCAGATCTTGCACTCTGGCTGAATTGGATCAGAGCCGGCCAACCCGGAGATGAATGGGATATTTATTACGGACAATTAATAAAATAGAAGTGATGATGAGAATTGAAATAATGGATACAACACTTCGT
>JBGPAO010000059.1:0-12217 GCA_041480755.1 Bacteroidia bacterium | reverse complement strand
TCTGGGAGCATTCACAAAACTGCATATTTGCGGTGCTATAACTCATCTATTGCCTGACCTGGCATTAACAAAAACCGATATTCTTGATCTTGACTGGATGGTTGATTTCAATTATGCCCGTGAGAAGTGCAAAAATGACATAATACTCTGTGGCAATCTTGATCCTGTTGCGGTCATACAGAATCAGACACCGGAAAAGATATCGTTTTTGTCCGACTGCCTTGTAAAGGATCAAAAGGAAACAAGATTCATACTTTCAGGAGGCTGTGAAATTACACGTGATACTCCATTGGAAAATATCCTGGCTATGAAATCTTATAAGAGATAGTGAAAATTTATTTTGTTTTTTTCTATATTTACCCGTCTAAAACAAATCATTATGGCTGATATTCTTGAACAAATTGCGAATTGTATTGAATTCGGCAAGATCAATAAACAATCACCCTACCCTCCTGATATGAAGGGCCAGGATGGTGCAGATGAATATACAAAAGCAGCACTGCAACAAGGAGTTGCAGCAGATGACATTCTTAAGAAAGGCCTTGTCCCGGGGATGCAGAAAGTAGGGATTAAGTTCAGGGAAAACAAGATTTTTGTTCCCCAGGTGTTAATGTCAGCCAAAGCCATGAGTACTGCCATGGTTTATCTGAAACCATTTTTCCAGTCAGGAGAAGTTGTGCGGAAAGGCAAATTTGTAATTGGAACCGTATCCGGCGACCTTCATGATATAGGTAAAAATCTTGTGAGCATGATGGTAGAAGGTGCAGGATGGGAAGTTATTGATATGGGGGTTGATGTATCGGTTGATCGTTTCCTTAAAGCGGTGGAAGAAAATCCCGCATGTATAGTTGGCTTATCAGCCATGCTTACAACCACAATGGTAAATATGGGCGCTATAGTAACTGCAATTAAAGAAAAATATCCTGAGAAGAAAGTGATAATTGGCGGTGCACCTCTGAACAATGACTTTTGCTCTGAAATTGGTGCTGATTTTTATTCACCTGATCCGCAGGGAGCCATAGAATATATGGATGCCCTTGTTAAGTAATCCCAATCCTCAAATGAAAAGGATCAAAGATGAAGTGCTTTCAGGAAGACTTCTTGTCTCTGATGGTGCATGGGGTACTTTTTTGCACCAAAAAGGGATGAAACCAGGGGAATGTCCCGAGAACTGGAATCTCACAAGACCTGAAGATGTACTTGATATTGCCGCCTCATATATAAAGGCCGGCGCAGATATGATAGAAACAAATTCCTTCGGCGGCAATCGTTTTAAGCTGAAACGTTATGGACTGGAAGATAAAACCAGGGCTATTAATGAGGCTGCTGCAAGGATATCCAGGCAGGCTGCCGGTTCACAGAAACATGTCCTTGGATCAATAGGTCCTTCAGGTATTATACTCCTTCTGGGTGATACCAGTCCTGAAGAATTGTATGATGCCTTTCGGGAGCAGGCTGTTGCTCTTGAAGCCGGAGGTGCTGATACGATTATAGTGGAAACAATGTCAGATCTGGAAGAAGCCATCATTGCTGTAAAAGCCGCCAAAGAAAATACAATGTGTGAAGTTATCTGTACAATGACATTTGAAAAGACCCGGAACGGAGAATATAAAACTATGATGGGGATCTCTCCTGCTGATATTCCATTAAAACTGCAGGAAGCCGGTGCTGACATTATAGGATCAAACTGCGGGAACGGGACTAAGGCAATGATAGATATAACTAGAGAATTGAGAGCTGTTACTCCGGATATGCCAATAATTATACAGGGGAATGCCGGTATGCCAAAATACATTCAGGGTCAGACAGTATTCCAGGAAACACCTGAGGAAACAGCCAGTTTTGTTCCGGACCTGATAAAAGCCGGTGCCAATATAATAGGGGGCTGCTGCGGGACAACACCCGAACATATCAGGCTTATTGCAGAAATTATTTCTATTGTAAAAAAGTGGCCGCACCCGTAACATTCCAATATAAATTTTCTGATCTGGATATCAGATCCATACAGATTGAAAAGCTTATCGGTTTTAATCCCGGTACTGCTCCGGAGCCTATCCCTGAAACAATAAGCACTGTGCTGAATACCGCCGGGGGAATTACTGACATAAGAGGTAGCTACCTGATCACAGATTTTAAGCCAGGAAGCCCTGACAGAGAATCAATCAGTATTAATGGTCATACTTTCCGTACAGGCAAAATTGTTACCAGGTATATAAAAGATTCTGAACATTTTCTTTTGTTCATTGTTACCGCAGGCAAAGGGATAGAACAAGAGTCTCATAGGTTTTTACACGGTAATGATCCGCTTATGGGATATATATATGATGTAATTGGATCCATGACTGTTGAATCTGCCCTGGCAAGATTTCTGAACGGTATGGAAGAAAACTTCCTGAAAACTGAATTGAAAACTACCAATCCATATAGCCCTGGATATTGCGGATGGCCAGTCACAGATCAACAAAAACTATTTGCCCTGTTCGGCAACAACAGTTGTGGTATCAAATTATCTGAATCCTGCCTTATGGATCCTATTAAATCTATAAGCGGGATAATCGGGATCGGTAAGAATGTGACAAAACAGCCTTATTCATGTGCAATATGTGACTCGAAAAACTGTTTATATCGTGATAAGAAATAGGAAGAAAGGTACAGGGTACAAGGTACAGGGTACAGGGTACAAGGTACAGGCTACAGGGTTCAAGGTAGTGAGGTTGATATTTAAAGTCATTCAATATGAAATTCGGCAAATTAAGTTTATTGGTTATGACGTGCCTGTTTGTTTATTCTGCAGCAGCACAGGATTATGACTATGACCTGGGAATTGGAGCACGGGTCGGATTGGCCTATGGGGTTAATGTTAAATATTTTCTCAGGCTTCATCCTACCCGCCAGCCTCGCAGTGCGCTTGAAGGCATATTTACTACAAGATTTAATGGCGCAAATGCCTCAGTCCTGTTCGAATATCACAATGGAATATTTGACACTGAAGGACTGAATATGTATATCGGAGGAGGAGCTCATCTGGCAGTATGGAACAGCGATAAAGTATACTGGGAAACTAACAGGAAAGGATTCAATCCTTACGCAGGCCTGGATGGAATAATTGGTATCGAATATGTCATAGCTGGTATACCGGTGGCAGTCAGCCTTGACTGGAAACCAGCAGTTAATTTTATCAGTGATCTCAACCTGATGATTGACGATATCGGCCTATCTGTCAGATATCTTTTTAAATGAAAAAAGAGTATAATCTGATATCCACTGTTCTTCTTCACCCGGATCAAGAGAAATGAAAATGAAATTTTCAGGGCAGAGTGTTGTTGTTGTAGCCCAGAATGCCAGCCTGTGCAGAGGTTTATTAACCGAAAACTGAATACCAGCACCTGTTTTCCTGTTCCTGATAAACACGTTATGATCTTTTAAATCTGTTGTATATCCCTCTATCAGCAACCAGATACTTTCTTCTTTAAGCTCCCTTCTGAAAAACAGCCTTTTGTTCTTAATTTTTACAAGATCTTTCAGATCATCCTGCGTCCTGACCGAAAACGGAAAAGTCGTAATAAAATCAGGTCCCGTTGTCTGCCCGTCGATGACAAAAAAATTATGGTTAAACTGATCTGTTTCGATGATTTTGGTTCCGGTATTTTTCAGAGTATGTGTTATTGTAAATCCGGGTTTATCTTTCTTCAGTTCAATCCTCTTTACATATATATATTTATAGCCAATATCACTATTGATCTCATGGGTAAATTCAATCCAATCCTTACCCTGATCAGTCGACCATTTTCCGTAATCAAGTATCTTATAGGTATTATTCCAGCGATATTCCTGTTCGTCAGGTTTTTCCAGTACCCCTACCCCAATCCGGATAAATTTCTCTCCTGTTTTTGCCTCTGTATAACCCAGCCCCGGATTTATTGAAGCTTCCACCGGGCCGGACAGATCTTCATGGAAGAACGGATCATGCGTACTTTTCCACTCACCAAAATACTGATGTCCTGCGTATTCCAGGCTTGAAATAACACCTGACCATTCAAACCTGGTTGCCCGGTAATATCCGTTTTGCGGATCCGGTAAATATAATTTCATTCTGACAAGATCATTTGAAATTTCAGCATGCGGATAATCTGTCATGCTAACCTGTGCGGGAGTCAGCACTGAAAAACCCGGGCCGGCAATAAGCGAAAATATCAGTATTGTACGTTTCATTCGTTATAAGATTTAGATTGAATCATAAACAAAATTAAATTTACTTGATTACATTTCACATTATCGACTTGAAAAATGCTGATTTTCATATTAAATTTACTCAATTAATAATATCGGCCATGAAAAAGAAAACCTTAGCAGCAGGCTTCCTGAAAATTATATTTATCACTATAAGCGCCGTTGTTTACTCTGTCGATTATTATTCAATAAATAATCAACAGATAATTCAGAATGATGATACACTAAATGTAAAAACATATTCAGGCAAGGTTACAGATAAGAATAACGGAGAACCTGTTGTTTTTGCCAGTGTGTTCATTACCGGGACAAGAATCGGGACAGTTACGAATTCTGACGGGGAGTTTATAATTAAGGTACCTGAAAGGTTCAATGATAAACAGCTTGGCATCACCCATATAGGATATGCTGCCTTTGCCATTGATCTCAAATCACTTAAAAACTCGGGAAATATCATTGAGATGATATCTGCTCCATATGAAATAGCAGAGGTTACAATACGAACCCTGGATCCGAAAACGCTGATCAGGACAGCGATTGGTAAGATCCCGGAAAACTATAGTAATCAGCCTGTAATGATGACATCTTTTTACAGGGAAACAATAAAGCAGAATCGAAACTATGTAGCTGTTGCAGAAGCCGTTCTGGACGCATATAAGGCATCTTACAGTAATTCAATAGAAACCGATCGGATTAAAGTTTTCAAGGGCAGAAAAAGCCAGGATGTCAAAAAAATGGACACGGTCATGTTTAAATTCCAGGGTGGACCTTATACTTCTTTTTTGCTGGATGTGGCTAAGAATCCGGGAGATTTACTTTCTGAAGATGTACTTGAATATTATGATTATAAAATGGTAGGCACTGTAAATGTGCATAATGCCCAGGCATATGTAATTGAATTTGACCAGCGTGAAATTGTTGATTTCCCATTGTATAAAGGGAAACTGTATCTTGATGTGAGCAATCTTGCTATTGCCGGAATTGAATTTGAAATAAGTCCAAGAATGATTGAACGTGTAAGTGAATTTCTTATCAGGAAAAAACCCGTAGGAATGACAGTAGATGTTGAGAGCGGTAATTATCTTGTGAACTATAGAAAAATTGATGGGGTATGGTATCTTAATTATGTCCGCACAGAGATTGTTTTCAGGGTAAAGTGGAAGAAAGAATTATTCCGGTCGACATATACAACGATGTCGGAGCTGGCAGTTACCGACATTACGCTTGACAATGTGGAAAAATACAAATTTCGTGAATCCGCCAAATTCACTGATATTTTTGTCGAACAGGTTTCCGATTTCGAAGACCCTGCTTTCTGGGGAGATTATAATATCATCAAACCAGATGAGTCGATAGAGGCAGCTATTGAGAAGCTGAGCAGAAAACTTAAGAGAAGGACTGAATAGTTCCGGGTTCCGGGTTCCGGGTTCTAAGTTCCAAGTTCTCGGTTCTCAGTTCTAGGTTCTCAGTTGAAGAAGGCCAAGGCTGAGGCTAAGAAAGAAAAAGAATCTCCGTTTTCGTTATTGTGATTCAGTCACAATTAAAGATTTTGAGATTTTGTAAAAGTATTATCCCTCTATCCCTCCGTCTCTCTGTCTCTCCCTCTCCCTCTCTCTGTCTCTCTTTCCCTCATTCCCTCTTTCTCTCTTTCACCCCCTCGCCCCCTCTCTCTTTCCTTCTTTGCTGATAGGGTAAAACGATACTTATTCATCTTACATACAGATAACATTTTTTACAACCATAAAATCTGATTAAGATGAAACTAAACTTGCTTTGTTCATACCATGAGGTAAGTAAGCCGGTGATGGTCTTAATTTCAATACTGGTTTTTGCGTCTGTTAATATTTGTGCACATAGCAACACAACAGAAGGCCAGCCGGCTTATTTTTTGAAAGATTCTGTGAAATATGAATCTTTCAGCGGCCGTGTGCTGGATAAAAGCACTTTAAAACCCCTCGTCTACGCTAATATCCAGCTGAAGGAATCCAATGTGGGAGTGGTAACCAATTCTGACGGTGACTTTATTATTAAAGTTCCGTCGAATATGTTAAACCGGAAATTAACGATAAACCATCTCGGCTACAAGAATGCAGAGGTAGATCTGGCTCAGCTCACCAAATATGTGAATATTATCTATCTGGAAGCTGTCATTTTTCCAATTGCGGAAGTCAAGGTTCGCAAGACTGATCCTGAAGACCTGCTAAGAGCTGCAATAAGAAACAAGCCTGAAAATTACAGTAATGTTCCGGTAAAGATGACTTCTTTTTATCGTGAGACCATTAAGCAGAATAAAAATTATGTGGCGGTGGCAGAAGCTGTAATGGACATATATAAGGCACCCTATTATAAAACATCTGAAAGCGACCGTTCTAAAATATTTAAAGGAAGGAAGAGCCAGGATGTCAAAAAAATGGATACCGTTATTATCAAAATGCAGGGCGGACCTTATACATCCCTCCTTCTTGATGTGGTTAAGAATCCGGGGGATATCCTGTCCGAAGATCTATTTGAGTTATATGACTATAAACTTGAAGGAATTAATTCTATAAATGACCGCGAAGCTTATGTGATCTCCTTTAAGCAAAAGGAAAGTGTTTCTGAGCCCCTGTATGAAGGAAAAATTTATCTCGATTATAACAACCTGGCTGTCACAGGACTTGATTTTCACCTTAACAACCAGAATATTGATAAAGCAACAAACCTCCTGGTCAGAAAGAAACCGGCCAGCATGAAAATTGAAGTCCTTAGTGCAAACTACCTGACCCATTACCGTGAACTTGATGGTATCTGGTATCTTTCATACGTGAGATCTGAGTTGCAGCTGAAATGTAAATGGGATAAACAATTATTCAGTTCAAATTTCACGCTCATGTCAGAAATGGCTGTTACAGATATGGATGCGCAAAATGTTGATAAACTCAAATTTAAAGATCAGACCAAATACTCTGACATTCTTGCCGAACAGGTAAGTCAGTTTGAAGATCCTGATTACTGGGGTGAGTACAATATAATTAAGCCGGATGAATCAATTGAGCAGGCCATAGGCAGGCTTAACCGAAGAATCAAAAAACAATTATAACAGAATGAGTGCTTTCCAGCAAACGCCCCTCCCTTCTTTCTTGATAAAAGTCATTAACTTTGGAAGGAAGAAGGGACCTAGATAAATTAGTTTGATAAAGATAGTTTTTATTGAACCAGGAAGATAAAATATTCAGGAGTATCCGCCAGGGAAGCATACAATCCTTTGAAGATCTTTTCAGGACCTATTATGGAGAGCTCTGTAATTACGCTTATCGGTTTTTCAGGGATAAGGATACCGCGGAGGAGATTGTTCAGGACCTGTTCTATAAGCTATGGGAAAAAAAGGAAACACTTGTAATCAGGTCCTCAGTAAGGTCATATCTTTACAGATCAGTATATAATAACACAATGATGCTGATCAGGGAAAAGAATACCAGGAAAACTACAAATACTTTACCGGAGAATTCAGCAATGATCCCCGGAAGTGAGCCTGATGAGCTAATGCAGACAGGTGAACTCGATCAGGTAGTTGAGAAGACCTTATCCTCAATGCCGGAAAAAGTTCGCAGGATCTTTGAAATGAGCAGATTTGAAGGATTAAAATATAAGGAAATCGCCGAAAGGCTTTTAATATCAATAAAAACAGTTGAAGCTAATATGGGAAAAGCTTTGAAACTTTTCAGGGAAAATCTTAAAGAATACTATGAATAAAAGAAAAAATACCGACTGGGGGAAAATGGCAAAATACCTTGATCAGGAGATGAATGGTGAAGAAAAAGAAAATTTTGAAAAAACTATTCAATCTGATCAGGAATATGGCAAGATATTGGCATCTGTCAGGGAAATTTGGAATGCAACTAAAACCAAACAAAATATGATCGAAGTAAATACCGATTCGGCCTGGGAAAAGCTTAAGAGCAGGATTGAAAATCAGAAAATGGCAACAGACGATGTTAAAAAAATAAGTGATCACAAAGAAAGGAATATCCTCTTTTCCGCTCTTCGCATTGCAGCTATTTTGCTTATTGGGGCAGGATTGAGTTTTGTAATTATTAAATCATTTATTAATCCCCGCAATTCTACTGAAAGGCAGCTTACTGTAAGATCGGAGCCGGATAGGATGACTCTGACGACATTACCTGATGGCTCTGTCGTGCATATAAAAGCCAACAGCGAAATAATTTATAAACCCGGGAAAACCGGACCCCGTGAATTAGCTCTCAAAGGAGAAGCATTTTTTGAAATAACACATGATCCTGACCGGCCTTTTATTGTATCTACAGAACAGGCATTGATTAAGGTCTATGGGACTTCCTTTTCAGTAGAGGCAGAAGAAGACAACCCGGCAGTAAATGTATATGTTGAATCAGGACTGGTTTCGCTTACCAGCAAACTCAGAGAAGATCAGTCCTTAGTAATAGAACCAGGTTACATGGGAATTCTGAATGAAAGCGGAATAGAAAAGAAAATCAACAAGAACGAAAACTACCTGGCGTGGAAGACAGGCAAACTTGAATTCCGTGATACTGGCCTGGGTTCAGTAATAACCGATCTTAATCATACATATGGTACTAATATTATTGTTGAAAATTCTGAAATTGCAGATTGTAATTTTACCGGAACATTTTTAAATCATCAACCGGTGGATACTGTCCTGGAAGTATTAAAGACTGCATTTAACCTGGATATTAAGCGGGTGCGCTCAGATATAACACTGAGCGGCAAAGGGTGCAATTAGTACCTTAAATCCAATAAACCTGGCTGCAGCCAGGAACTTAAATATCTTGAATGATTTGGCCCTTTATAAACATAAAGCCATTCGCTAAATTTTTTTCTTCCCGGCTTATCTTATCTGCAGTAATATCCCTTCTGACAAATAGTCTTCAGGCGCAGGAGTCGTTTCTGAAACGATATGTAATTCTCCCTGACACAACCTGCAGGCTTGATACGGCATTGAATATTCTTGAAGCAGCAACTGGTTGTTATTTCTCTTACAATACAGATATAATACCTATCCGAGATACAGTTAAGCTTGAAGCCCCGGGGGATACTCTGATCCTGATCCTCCGAAAGATAATACCCGACCCGAATATTCAATTCAGAGTGGTTGATGAACTGATAGTAATTTATAATGATCTGGAAACAGAACAGAATGAAGCAGGACTTAACAGAGTGAAAAACTTATCTGGCATCAGCTCATTGAAGGGAAGGATAATTGACAGGAATTCAGGAGAACCTGTCCCCTTTGCCACAATAAGCATTGTGGGGACACAGATTGGCACTATAGCCAATTCTGCAGGCAATTTTATTTTTAAGTATCCCGGGATTTTTAACCAGGATTCTGTAGTTATCTCCTGTATGGGATTCAAAATCGAGAAATTCAGGCTTGTCGACATGGATAGTTCCTATTCTGAAATTCTTCTGCGACCTGATTATATACCTATCCAGGAAGTCATTATACGGAAAACGGATCCGATCTATCTCTTACATTCAGCCATTTCCAGGATACCGGAGAATTATTATACCGGGCCGGTCAATCTTACTACTTTCTACAGGGAGTCCGTAAAAAAAGGTAACAAATATATAATTATCTCAGAAGCCATACTGGAAATTTTCAGGTCAGCATTTAATGAAGAATTCCCGTTTGATCAGGTCAGAATGGTCAAAGGCAGAAAAAATGTGGACATTAACAGGACGGATACAATTACTTTAAAATTAAAAGCCGGTCTGCAAACAAGTCTATTACTTGATATTGTGAGGAATAAGCCTGAATTTTTCAATGAAGAGTTCTTTCCTTATTATACATGGGATATGACTGATATCATCCTTGATGAAGACCGTTATGTGTATGTGATTACCTTTAAACAGCACACTTACACGCAACCGCCCCATTATGAGGGGAAAATATATATTGATATGGAATCCCTTGCAATCAGGGCTTTTGAATTTCACATCAATCCTGAAACAATTAATAAGGCTGCAAAATACCTGGTTATTCACAAACCCAGGGATATTGATGTTATGCCGGTGAGTGCGCAGTATTATGTCCGGTACCGGGATGAAAAAGACAAATTTTACCTCTCATATATCATTTCTGACAATGTTTTCAGGATAAGAAAGAAAAGCCAGATCATATCCAGGACATTTCAGACAACTACCGAAATGGCTGTAACAAATATCCAGACGCAGGATGTGACCCGCTTTAAACAAAAAGAAACAACCGATATCAATGATCTGTTTATCAACCAGGTCGGCGGTTATGATGAAGAATTCTGGGGCGAATATAATTATATTCAGCCGGATGAAACGCTTGAAGAGGCACTGGAAAGGATCGGGAAGCTCATGGAGAAGAAATTCTGAATTCTGAATGCTGAATGCTGAATGAGAGTGTGGAAATGGGGATTTAGGGTTTGGTCTTTTTGGAGAGGCGGTGGATTTTGTGGACGATATCTTTTTCGCGGAAAAGGAGAAATGTAAGGCCGGCTATTGTACACATTAGAAAACCAACTATCCCGTTCAGTCTTATACCCAGGTCATCCCCGGGATCCTTACCCCACAGGGTCAGGATTGTAAAACACATTATTCCTACTGTCATTCCAATCTTATAAAAGAAGTTCCTTACAGCAAAATACATCCCTTCTCTCTGAACACCTGTGATAAGTCCATCCAGCTGTGCTATTTCTGCTATTACGGCGTAAGGCATAATTCCAAGGATAGCCACTGGTATTGAACCAAGCAAAGCAAAGAGGTATATCTGTGCTTTGGGAGGCATGGGCAATTTGCCAAGAAAATATACCGACAAAAAAATCAGTCCCATAAAAATCAGGCCGAAGGATATCAAAAATTTCTTGCGGACAAATTTTGTAATATACAGAACGAGCGGATAAAAGAGCAGTGATACAAGTATCATAACGCCAAACACAGTACTGCCCATTGCTTCCTCAAGTCCAAGCAATACTTTCAGATAATAAAGCATTCCGCTGGCAATGATTGAAATTGCCATGAAATAAGAAAAATCGGCAAAAAGGAAAAGACGGAAATTATAGTTTTTGAGCGTTCTTCCAAGAGAACTAAAAAATGATACCTGCGCAGGCTGGCTTTGAGTATAATCTTTTTCATTTATACTTATGATAGGTATAACAAGGAATATTCCTGCAATAATGCTAAGAAAACCAATAGATATCTGAAAGGAGTGAATTCTTCTTGCGAAACCGAAGAAGTTTTCTACCCATTGGGCAATTAATGGTGTTTGCGCTGCTATGATAAGCCCTGTAACATATGCAAGGGAAAGCCATGTTGATAAGGTCATCTTTTCACGGCTTGTTCTCGCAAGTTCGGGCATCAGTGCATTGTAAGGTATAAAATAGACCGTAATTGCAAGGTAAAAAATGGTCAGGCTGATAATTAATGTTATAATGTTAAGCTTACTTTCTATAAACTGAACAGGCAGAAAAACAGCTATACAGCCCACAAATGCCGGTATCCAGCCCAGACGCATAAAAGGTATCCTCCTGCCCTTCCGGCTCGTGGACCTGTCACTCAACCATGCTATCAGCGGATCTGTGACTGCATCAAAGAGCCTTCCTCCTGCCGCGATAAGCGCAAGGATAGAAAATATCCCCAGATACACTACAGGCGGGATGAGCGATTCCAGCCCGGAATTTTTTGGAGGCAGATAAAAATAAATCAGCATTGTGGTAATAATATTATTCAGAATCGACCAACCGCACATCCCACAACTGTAACCGAGGATTTTTGATATAGGAAGCTTATCTGCCAATTTTAAATAAATTCTTCACAAAAGATAATTATTTTTTTCTTGCTGTATCATATAATATTGCCGTTAATTAGTATATTTCAAATTAATTCTGAATGCTGAATGCTGAACAATGAAGATATACTTTGCAGGATCGATCAGGGGTGGAAGAGAAAATGCGGGGATTTACGCCCAGCTGATTGATTTTCT
>JBGPAO010000058.1:0-12297 GCA_041480755.1 Bacteroidia bacterium | reverse complement strand
CCTAAAGAAAAAGGGGGAGAGTCGCATGAGCACTTCATAATTAAGCAGCTTTATTGAAGAATTCTGAGATCAATACAATTTTTTTCAGTGATGGATATAACCTGGCGAAAAAGTATCTCCAGCAGGAGATAACCCCTGAGAATTTACTGGATCTCTCAGGGAAGGTGTATGAATCGATAGATTCATTAATGGATTCATTTATATCAAGGTGCCGTAAAGAAGGGAAAAATGTAGATTGCAGGAAAGGATGTTCTCTTTGTTGCTGCCAGGCAGTTCTCACTCTCCCGTATGAAATATTATTCCTGTTCGATTATATAAGTAAAAATCTTACTGATACGGAAATACATACAATAAAGGAGAATGTAAACCTGAGAAATGAGGTGACCAGAGGCATGAAAGTCATGGAATTTCTGCATCATAAGTCACCCTGCCCGCTGTTAATAAACAATATTTGCATTGCATATAATGCCAGACCGATGGCCTGCCGTACTTACATTTCATCCAGCAAGGAAGGTTGTATCCATGAATATCATAATCCTTGTGATATAGATATATTTCCTGACCTGTACGAATTCACTATAGGGGCGGGACGGATGATCAATGAAGGTATTTGTACTTATCTCCTTGAAAAAAAAGTATCCCCGATGGAATGGCAGATTGAATCTATGATAGTCACTGCCTTCGACAGAAAGGATGCATTTGACTGCTGGATTTCAGGTGATAATGTTTTCCGGAAAAGGAATTATTCAGACCAGGAAATAAATTACCTTAATAATTTTGGCGTCAGAAATAGAAAACCAGGAAATTCATAAAAATTAGTGCAAAAGGTTATTTTTGTATTTTCTCATTCTTTTTTATCATCCGGCATGTTAAAGTATTATTTTTTAATTGCTTTCCGCAATGTAATACGTTACAAAGCTTTCACTGCCATTAATATCCTGGGCCTTTCCATTGGACTTGCCTGTTCAATCCTGATATATATATGGGTAAAAGATGAACTTAGTTTCGACAGGTATCATAAAAATGCAGAAAACATATACAGGGTTTATGAAAAACAGTATTATTCGGGAGGAGAAACATTCCTGGCTTTTGCCACGCCTGAGCCCCTTGCCAAAGCATTGAAGCAGGATATCCCGGAAATAATAAACGCAACCCGGCTGAATCTTTTCTGGGAGACGCTTTTAGTAAGGTACGGAGATAAAGTCTTTAATGAAACCCGCGGTTATGCGGCTGACCAGGAAGCCCTTGAAATGTTTACCTTTCCTTTTATATATGGAGATCAGAGCGTTGCACTGAAAGATCCATACTCAATTGTACTTACCAGAAGTATGGCTGAAAAATACTTTGGCAATGAAAACCCTGTCGGTAAGAGCTTGAATACCAACAACAAATATGAACTTACGGTAACAGGCGTAATGGAAGATGTCCCTTTAAATTCTCACGTAAGGTGGGAATTCCTGGTTCCGTTCGAGTTTATGCTTGAAGTATGGGACTATCCTGAAGGTTTATGGAGCAGTAATACATTCCGGACTTATATTCAGTTAAGTCCCGGGACCTCAAAGGAGGTGGTAGAAAAGAAAATAATTAACTTTATTCAGAAACACTATAAAACTGACATAGAATTGTACCTTCAGCCATTGTTAAAAACTCATCTGTACTCAATCCTTGGCGGCGGGCCCATCCAGTATGTAAATATTTTCACGATCATCGCTCTCTTTATTCTTTTAATAGCCTGCATAAATTTTATGAATCTTTCAACTGCAAGATCTTCCAGAAGAGCAAAAGAAGTAGGAATCAGAAAGGTTTCTGGTGCAACAAGGGCAAAGCTGATATCCCAGTTTTATGGTGAATCAATTCTACTGACACTGGCAGCTGCTATTGTGTCAGTTATCCTCGTGAAGATCCTGATCGGTCCGTTTAATAACCTTTCAGCGAAGGAACTTGAGTTTCGTCTGTTCAATCCGGAGATGCTGGCAGTAATGTGCATGATAATCCTTGTAACCGCTTTGTTTGCAGGCAGCTACCCGGCATACTTCTTATCCTCATTTAAAGCATCAGACGTTATTAAAGGAACCTACCGTATCGGATCATCAATTTTCAGAAAGTTCCTGGTAATTGTGCAATTTACTATTTCAGTAGCTCTGATAATATGCACAATGGTCATATATAAGCAGATACAAGCGCTGGATAAAAAAGACCTGGGATTTGATAAATACAATATCCTTTATTTTCCTTTGCGCGATTTCTCGAATTATCCGGCATTCAAGGAGGCGTTGCTGAAATACCCGGGAATAGAGAATGTAACTGCAACAAACCGGGTGCCTGTGACAATGACAAATTCATCATGGCGATATAAATGGGAAGGTAAAGATCCTTCTCTGGAAATATTGTTTCAGCAGATCTATGTTGATTTCAATTATACTGAAACATTCCATATGGAAATGGCTGAAGGAAGAACATTTTCCCAACAGTTCTCCACTGATACTGTCAGATATATTATCAATGAAGAAGCTGCAAGGAGGATGGGGATAAACTCTCCGGTTGGAAAGATCCTGTATTATGGTGACGACCAGGGACAGATAATTGGTGTTGTCAAAAATTTTAATTTTTATCACCTTTCAAGAGCAATTGATCCTGTTGTGCTTGCGATCGATCCTGATTACTTCACTGAGGTGGTAATTCGCATAAAGCCCAATGATCAGAATAATACTATCAGTGAAATTGAAAAAATCTGGGATAACTATTATAGCGGTGAACCATTCGAGTATCAGTTCCTCGATGAGGAATTAGACCAGTTATACAGGCCGGAACAACGCATGGGGACAATATTTAATCTATTTTCCCTGCTGGCAATCCTTATTTCATGCATGGGGCTCTTTGGGATGTCTTCATTTATGGCAGAACAGCGTACAAAAGAAATCGGCATCAGGAAGACATATGGATCATCCCTTTTCAACATATTTATGCTGATAAATGGCCGTTTCATTAAGTGGATTTTGCTCGCAAATCTGATTGCATGGCCTTTAGCATGGTTCTCTATGAATAAATGGCTTGAGAGTTATGCCTTCAGGACCTCAATTTCCTGGTGGATTTTCCTCCTGGCAGGAGCAGTTTCAATAATAATTGGGTTCATTACAGTTACTTATCAGTCTCTCCGCGCTGCATCAACAAACCCGGCCGATACCCTTCATTATGAATAGCAGGAATTTTATTGTCCGTTGCCTTTCCTGACAAACCAGGGAACTAAACCGGAAGTCCTTTTATAATATTCTCTGTACCCCCGCCTTCGCTGGAGCATCCTTTTATCAGTCATGGGAACGCTGATAAAAACAAACATCAGCAGCACTATAACAGGACCCGGAAAAATCCACCAGATAAAACTGCCTGATGACAAGGAAAAAACGAACAATCCAATCCAGAACAGGACTTCCCCGAAATAATTCGGATGGCGCGAATACCTCCACAATCCCTGAGAAAGAAATGGTTCCTCCCGCCCTTTTCGCAGATGTTTCCTGAGTTGCTGATCAGATACAGTTTCGATGATAATTCCACCTGAAGTTATTGATCCGGCGATGAGATCTATTATATTTAATGGTGACGGATTCATCTGGAGTGCCGGGTATACAGAAACGCAAGTCAGAAAAACAATTAATGTCGGTATAAGATGGATTGCAAAAAAACTTACCAGCCAGTATGTTGTTGGGAATTTTTTACGGAAATTCCTGTACCGCCAGTCTTCATCAATTAATCCATTCCATCGTCTGATCCAATTCCATGTAAGCCGTACTGACCAGACGAAAACCAGGAGGATTATCAGGATTTGCCTCATTGCATTTCCTTCTTCATGATCTCCGGAAGATATCCAGTAAATAAAGATTACCGATGGGGCAAGACTCCAGTAAGGATCATAAATGCTTGAATTATTAACCAGCATGCTGATCAGGAAAATCGCAACAGTTGCAAGGATATCGAGGACAAATGCATATAATATTACATTATTGCCATAGAATACCGAACCGAACAGATAACAGACAAAAATGGCAGTGAAGTATCCCAGTGTACATACTATCAAACCCGATCTTTTGTTATTCCTGATAATCATAATATTTTCCGGACATTATCTCATATTCCCGAGCAATCCGCATGCAGCACCTATATCCTGACCTCTTGACCTCCTGATGCTGGCTGAGATCCCGTTTTGTACAAGCTGTTTTTTGAAATGCAATACAATGTCGTCAGAAGAGCTATCCATAATGCTTCCTTCTGACGGATGATAACTCATCAGATTGACCCTTATCAAACTTCCTTTCAATATTCGGATTAGTTCATCGAGGTGTCTGTTTGTATCATTTACACCCTTTATCATTATATACTGGAATGTTACTCTGCGGTTCTTCTCCCATTGATATGACCCGATAATATCAATAAGTTCACGAACTGAATATTTGGCATCAGAGGGAATGAATTCATCCCTTTCTTCATCAAAAGACGTATGCAGACTAACAGCCAGGTTGCATCTGGTACTTTTAAGAAATTTATCAAGATTCGGTTTCAACCCTATAGTTGACACAGTTATATTCCTGGGGCTGAAAGAAAAACCCCATTGAGCGGTGAGGATATCCAAAGACTTCAGGACATTTTCATAATTATCCAGAGGTTCTCCCATCCCCATGAAAACCACGTGGGTAATCATTTCACCTTCCATAATTGATCCTACCTGGTTTAAAATTTCATCTGCCGCCAGGTCACCATGGAATCCAATCATTCCTGTATGACAGAAATTGCATGCCATCCGGCACCCGGCCTGGCAGGATATGCAGATAGTATTTCTTTTGTTATCAGGGATAAAAACTGATTCAACCGGGTATCCTGTTCTTGTACTAAAAAGGTATTTTCTGCTCAGATCATCTGATAATAAAGATTGAAACGGTTCATAAAATCCCGGTGAATAATTGTCACTCAGATATGTCCTGAGCACTTTCGGGATATTATCCATTCCTCCGAAATCTTTTACTCTCCTGCGATAAAGCCAATAGGTGATCTTTTCAGCCGGGACATCATTAAAGCCGATCCTTTCAAGGATAGCGGCTATTTCTGAATATGACTTACCTGATAAAATTCCCTTTTTCAAAATTCCTCCCAAGATTAAAACTCTCTGTACTTATGATTGATCCATCCACTGGCGGTTTCCAGTGCATTTACCTCTGCAGTTTCGTCATAAAAATATGGTGTCCACTTGCCGTCCTGGTAATTCGTATGGGAGGTAAGCAAAGTTAACTTTTCATCCGGACCAATATTTTTGATCTTCATGTTTGACCCGTCCCATTGAATCTTCCTTTGCAACCCCTGAAGACGAATGGCAAGATTCCCTGCAACTACCATTTCAGTCAGCGGACCGGCAAGTTCAAAATCCGAAGCCGGCTTTCTCCGGTTTTCAGGACTCTCCTTGCATGCCCTTACCCAATCCATTTCATGCCTACCCCCGCCAAGCGGATAGTCGGGAATCCTTTCAATACTGACGGGCGGCACACTATAACTCATACCTGAAGGAAGCAGTTTAAAATTGCTGCCATAATATTCTGATATAATTTTACCCTTTGTACCAATATATAAGTTGCCACCATCCCATCCACCCATGGCTTCGCCATCCGGTATTTCTTCAACACGAGGGGGCGTTAATCCGCCATCATACCAGATTAGTTTGACTTCAGGAAGTTGAAGGTTCGGCAAAGGATCCCTTTCGGGAAAAACATATTCAACCCGGGAGGCAAGCGGTGCACTTTCAGTGTTCACAGGTGACGAACTTGCCTCGAAAGAAACTGGCCAGCCTAACTTAAGGGCATAGAATGGAACATCAAGCACATGACAGCCCATATCACCAAGAGCACCCGTTCCGAAATCCCACCAGGCTCTCCAGCTCCAGGGTGTATATGCCGGATTGTATGGACGGTATGGAGCCGGTCCCAGGAAAAGATTCCAGTCAAGGGTTTTTGGCACTTCGACTATTTCAGTGGGCCTGTCCATCCCCTGTGGCCAAATTGGCCTGTTTGTCCATGCATGAACCTCTCTTATCTCTCCTATTACACCCGACTGAATAACCTCAGTGAGTTCCCTTACCTTATCCGATGAATGTCCTTCAGTTCCCATCTGGGTAGCAACCTTGTATTTCCTTGAAAGACGTGTCAGTTCGCGTGATTCCCATATCGAGTGTGTCAGAGGCTTCTGCACATACACATGTTTTCCCATTTCCATGGCCAGTGCAGCCGGATGGTAATGAGAATGGTCGGGGGTAGCAATTAATACAGCTTCAATATCTTTTTGTTTTTCCAGCATTATCCTGAAATCCTTGTATCTGACTGCATCCGGGTAAGTCTTGAATACCCCTGCAGCATAATCCCAATCCACATCGCATAATGCAACTATATTCTGCCCCACCATGTTTTCCAGGTTGACCTTCCCTTTTCCTCCGATTCCAATAGCCGCAATATTCAGCTTATCGCTTGGAGGCGTATGCCCTAATCCGCTGATGACATGACTTGGCAGAATAATCAATCCTGCAGCGGCAGCAGAGGTTCTGCCAATAAATTCACGTCTTGTGAATTTATCAGATGATCTGGTTTTGTTATTCATATTATTTCAATTATGGTTAATATTTTGACTTCATTAAAGGTCTTGAACCGCCTAAATTGACAGAAATTAATACTTGCTGTGAGTAGTCAACTGACTGTTCAATTAAGTGCAGCGAAAATACAATTTTACCCTGAATGTTGTTTTTTTTGAATGGCTGCCAGTAAAAATCGAGCCTGCCATATTCTTTTGCCTTGTAAAATGAATCACCCCAAATGAATTCATGTCCCTGGCCCCTGTAATATGTTCCCTTTATACCCAGTCCTCTGTAACCCAGATTGGCCTGTGTGAACAAACCTGCCGGTGTTTCCCACCCATCATATATCCCCCTGATCCTGTCGAGAGAGACTATCACCCCTATGGAAACATTTATTGTGTCGAAAAAAGTCAGGTTTGACAAATCAGTCCCCAGGTTGAGGTCAAATCCGCCATTATCCCTGAGATGAAAATCAGGCGGCCTTATTCGCGGTCTGGCAAAATGTCCCATCAGGAAATGATGTGTAAAATATAGAAACTTGTAACTCAACCTTCCTGAAAATCCAAACATGAATTGTTCGGGATCATAATTGGTTTGCCTTCCTGTCCAGTCGATAAAAACATTTTCCCAGCCCCATTTGCCGATATCATAACTCAGGTACATACCTTCCATTTCGGGTCTGTAATAATTTAATGTATCTGATAACAGGGCAAGTGGAAAATCCAGAAGATTTCTCCGCGGAAATGCACCAATATAAAAGTTAAAAGGCTTGTAATCCAACTGATAATATAAAATGGGTGAAGGCTTAATCGCCTCAAACGTACTTCCGAATTCGTACATATAATTAAATCCTGCACGAAGGCGGTGAACCTGGTCAATTTTCCCTCCAAGCTCCAGCCATGTTCTGGCCCCGAATATCGTCTGGGGATACTGAACTGAATTTTGATACTCCCGGTTATCCAGAAATCCATCAAATCCAAATGCCCACTCAGCATTCTGTCCGTCAACCGGTTTGATCATCATGATCACGATAAGGAAAAATCCTATTTTCTTCAATGGTGAAAAAGTAATATCAGGAACTAAAATTAATGTGATTTCATTTCAAAAAGCAAAAAATAACAGATAATTTGCACTTTCAAAGCTATCATGGGATTTAATGGCACATATTAAATATATTGCATCTGAAATTTCCGCCGGTTACTGGAAATTATTTTTGAAAATTACGAACTATGACGATCAGAAATAAAGATATTAAGGCCCGAAAACAGTTCGATAAGATCTGCAAAAAAGTCGGTAAAACAATTTATGATTTCAATCTGATTGAAAATAAAGACCGTGTCATGGTAGGCTTATCAGGCGGAAAAGATTCTATGATACTACTGGAAGCTCTGGCTGACAGGAAAAAACATATACCTGTCTCATTTGAATTATTTGCAATACATGTTTCAGCAATTAATGTCGGATATAAGGTTGATACAGTATATCTAAAAGATTTCTGTGAAGCGTTAGATGTTCCTTTATACCTGGAGGATGTCGAAGTTGACTTTACCCGGAAACCTGCAAAGCAGCCATGTTTCATTTGTTCATGGGCAAGACGTAAGAAAATCTTTAACAAGGCGAGGGAGATCAATTGCAATAAAATTGCTCTTGGACATCATTATGATGATGCTATAAAAACCATGTTGATGAACATGATATATCATGGTTCATATAGTTCTCTGCCGCAGAAGCTTTCCATGTTCGGCGGCCGCACAAGCCTGATCCGTCCGTTACTAATGGTCCCTGAAAAAGAACTTTCTTTGTATGCTTCTCTCCGTGAATTTAAAGAGCATGAAAAATCCTGCCCTTATGAGGATTCAACAAAGAGGAATGAAATGGAAAACCTATTGAAACTGCTGGAGAAGCTGAATAAGGATGCAAGAAAGAATCTCTTCAGGTCAATGAATAATATTTATCAGGAGTATCTTCCCGCAGGAAAGACTGAAAGAATATTTATCTTTTAAATTTTCATTTGAATTTATGCTGATGAGGATCGTAACAACTGAAGATGGTTCGCATACTGTATACCATCCGGAAATAAACGATCATTTTCATTCAATTCACGGGGCCTTCAGGGAGTCCATGCACGTATACATCAGGTCCGGATTCAGTTATCATCCATCTGCTGATGTCAGCATACTTGAGATTGGATTTGGCACCGGACTTAATGTACTTCTTACTTTGAAACAGGCACGGGAAGAAAAGCGCAAGGTCAGATATGATTCTGTTGATAAATTTGTCCTTCCAGGTGAGATAACTGATATCCTTAACTATTCCGGATTTTCTGAAAGCATCGATGCCGGGTGGCTCAGTGCAATTCATGATTTATCATGGAATGCGGACCATGATATATCAGATTTTTTCAGTTTTAGAAAGATCCTTGCAGATATAAATGATCTTAAGTTCACAAGAAAGTATGATATAGTATATTTTGATGCTTTCGCTCCTGATAAGCAGCCGGATATGTGGACTGAAGAAATTTTTCTGAAAATCTATAATGCAATGAATCCCGGAGGTCTTCTTACAACTTATTCATCAAAAGGTGAAGTCAAACGTAAATTTCAGCATTGTGGATTTATTGTTGAAAAGATCTCCGGTGCGCCTGGAAAACGGGAAATGCTAAGATGTTTTAAACCGGTCTGACCGTTTGAATAAAACGCCGGATTGAAAAAAAAATAAAAATACCTGCCGATATTCTGACATTTTCAGGATTAAGTGTTAAAAAGATAAGTAAATTCGCGCATCTTTTAACAACTTAATTTTAAAAAATGAAAATCAGAATTATAATTACGTCAACACTTCTGGGTGTATTCTTTTTAGTCTCCTGCCAGACCAAACTTACCAATGTTAATCTCCAATCTGAGGTAGATTCGGTTAGTTATTGCATCGGTTTAAGCATCGGATCAAATCTTCAAAGCAGTCCGATGAAGGAGATTAACTATCTTGCTGTTGCAAAGGGTATGGAAGATGGATTTGGTGGAAAAAATACAATTGATCCATATGAAGCCAACAGAATTATATCAACCTATATGCAGCGTCTCGAAACCGAAAGTTCTGTAACTAACAAGGAAGAAGGAGATAAATTCCTTGCAGAGAATAAGACTAAAAGTGGTATAGTAACAACAGAAAGCGGACTTCAGTACAAAATTATTCGTGAAGGTACAGGTCCAAAACCCAAGCTTACGGATAATGTTACGGTTCATTATCATGGGACCCTTACTGATGGTACAGTATTTGATTCTTCAGTTGATCGTGGCGAGCCTGCTTCTTTCCCGGTAAATGGTGTCATTCAGGGATGGCAGGAAGCTCTGCAGTTAATGCCGGTAGGATCCAAGTGGGAGCTCTATATTCCTTCCGAACTTGCCTATGGATCAAGGCCAATGCCTGGCAGTAAGATACAAGCCAATATGGTCTTAATTTTTGAGGTAGAATTGATTTCCATTAATGAACCTGACTCTATAAAATAACCAGGATAAATAACCATGAACTTTGAATTGTCAGGAAAACTAATTGAAAAGTACGATCCCGTCCAGGTAAGTGATACCTTTAAAAAGAGGGAATTCGTAATAGAGCACACTGACGCTTCAAGTGGAAAGGAATTTATTGACTTAATCAAGTTTCAGCTTACCATGGATCGTTGTGCCCTGATTGACAGATATAACATTAATGACGAGATTAATGTCAGTTTTAATATCAGGGGTAAGCGCTGGACAAAGGATAACAGGGTGAATTATTTCATTAATCTTGACGCGTGGAAAATAGAAAAGATCGCCAACCCCTCTGAAGAGCCTCCTCCTCCATCTCCCATGATGGAAGAGGAAGCTCCTCCACTTGAGGAACTTGACGATCTCCCTTTCTGATTCATTATGTTTACTGCCCTTGCGGAAAAATTCGCCCTGTTTCCCGGCTTATCAGGCAATAAACATTTTACTTATAAAAGGATTGAGTTGATTTGATCCCATTTCCCTTACAATCTTGTAAGGAAGAGAAAACTTAAAAGTTGATCCTTTAAAAACATTTTCCTCCACCCATATCTTTCCGCCCATGAGTTTGATGATCCCTTTGGAAAGAGTAAGGCCTAATCCTAATCCGCCCTCAATTTTCTGATTATTGTGATTATTATTGTCAAGGTTCTCTAAAATCACCTTTGATTTTTCTTTAAGCACTCCTTTTCCGCTATCATTCACAAAAAAAGTAATCCGGTCATTCTCACCTTCCAGGCAATATCCGAATTCAATAATACCCCTGTCAGCATAATTAAATGAGTTACTTAGCAGGTTTGTTATTACCTGGTTTAGCCTGAACGGATCGGTATAAATCAAAAAATCATCATCTTTGACCTGCAGGTTCAGCAGAAGCGCAATATGGTTTCTGCCGCTCCTGTGCCGGTCGATATTAAAATTATGGTAAATATCTTTAAGCAGTTGATTGATACGACATTCTTCAGGACTAATCTTAAGTTGTCCGCCTTCAATTAACGATATATCGATCATTGCATCCACCATATTAAGCAGTTTTGCACTGCTCTGGGTAATATGGTTCATATATTCTTCCCTCTTATTACCTGGCAGCTGCTGGTCATTCAGCAGGCTTGAGAAGCCGAGGATGGCATTCATCGGTGTCCTGATCTCATGAGAGATATTAGAAAGGAAACCGGTTTTCAGCTGTTCTGATTGCTTCCTGCCTTCCTCAACCTGTCTTTCAAGCTGGATGACCTTTGACTCAAGCTTGGCCACGTATTTAAGAAGTTCATTATATGGAAGAGATTCCTTCATAGATGCCAGGATCGACACAATTAGTATATATTACTTCAATCTTTTAGAAATTACAAGAGCTTTGTTTTTATAAGAGCTGTTGCTCTTCGCTATTTTTCTAAACTGGTTCCTTGCCGTTTCAGTATTACCGGTCATCAGGTAGCATAATCCAAGATAATACTCTGCAGGTTCGATAAACAGGTTATCATTTTGTTCAATAATCTTATTAAATGATCTGTCTGCATCCGAATATCTCTTGACTTCCAGATAGCTGATACCTGAATAAAGGTTAGTTTCCATAGCGTCCGGATCTTCGGTCAGCAGTTTTTCGAACAGGACAATTGCGTCCTGAAAGCGGCCGGCGTCATAATATTCCATCGCATCCGCCATCAGTTTTTGCGAGGCCTCTCCTGACCTATAGACCATCGTGATCTCATAGGGTTCATAGTATTTTTCAAATATTTCCACATTCCCCAGTTTTTTGTTCTGCAGTTTATACAAAACTCCAACTGAGATGAGTACAGCCAGTGAAGCAATGGCTGCATAGGAAAGTACTTTCCTGTAACGCGGTATCTTTTTAGGATTGCGGATAGCTTCATCCAGTGAATTGTGGACAACGTCAAGCTGGTTCCTGAGTTCCAGCACGTCCTGTTCACGGATGGCCTGATCCACTTCGCGATATAACTTAATGTCGTCCGCAAGGACAGCGTTGGATTCAAGCTCTTTGCTTATCCAGTCGAGGTCCTCCCGGCTCAACTCTCCATCCAGAAAAGGCTGGATGTAATCATGATATTTACTCAATTGTTCCATATAAGATGGTTTTTAAAAATGAATATTCGTAAAAACTTAATATGACTGTTTCTCGAAATTCGGCCAAATTGCTTCATTTCAATATATGTT
>JBGPAO010000057.1:0-12702 GCA_041480755.1 Bacteroidia bacterium | reverse complement strand
TATGTTCGGGACCCGGGATTATTCAGCATATACCAGAATGATAAATACTGGCTCCATCTTAATGCAGTCCAGGAGTCGGATAAAATGGTATATAAGATTCTTCTTAGGAAAAGACCATCCATATAACTGAATGCTGAATTCTGAATTCTGAATTCTGAATGTGGGTGTGGGTGAGGGATTAGGGATTTGAATTACAGATATAGGTCTTATTTCATTTTTTTAATTTTTATAACGATGAATTTAAGCAGGAGCAATAATTATGGGCCGAAGTGGCTGGTTTTAATGATTGCTGTTTTATTGTTCTACATGACCGGCATCGAGGCTCAAACGTATAATCTGGTCTGGGCAGATGAGTTTGATTATACCGGATTACCTGATTCAACAAAATGGAGTTATGATGTCGGTGGCGGCGGATGGGGCAATCAGGAGCTGCAATATTATACATCAGGGAGATCGGAGAATGCCAGGGTAGAAGATGGCAAGCTGATCATTGAAGCTATTAAAGAAATTTATGCAGGCATGAATTATACTTCTGCAAGGCTAGTTACCAAAAACCATGGCGACTGGCTTTACGGGAAGATTGAAGTCAGCGCCAAGCTGCCAACGGGAAGAGGAACATGGCCTGCGATCTGGATGTTACCCACTGACTGGGAATACGGAGGATGGCCGTCCAGTGGTGAACTGGATATCATGGAACATGTGGGATATGATCAAGGCAGGGTTCATGCAACAGTGCATACTGAAGCATATAACAACACTCTTGGAACTCAACAGGGAAATTCTGTAATAATTTCAGATGCTACCACTACCTTTCACACGTATTCTATGGAATGGAACCCGATAAAAATAGATTTTTTTGCAGACGGAGTCAAATACTTTACATTCTATAAATATGCTGATGATTATAAGAAGTGGCCATTCAACAAACGGTTTCACCTTATCATGAATATTGCTGTTGGAGGTTCATGGGGTGGTGCACAGGGAGTTGATATTTATGCATTTCCTACAAGAATGGAAGTAGAATATGTCAGGGTATATCAGCTTTCAACAGGCATCGGCGATACAAATCCGGAATCTTCAGCAAGTGATCTCGAGATCTACCCTAATCCATTCAATGACAGGGTGATGATTAATTATTCAGGAAGTATTGATCAGGTTGATATTTATAATTGCCTCGGCCAGGTAAGTCTTAACTACAAGGACTTGCTTGCAGCCAACTCCCTCTCAAATAATTCAACACTTCTTCTTAATCTCGATAATTTAGAACCTGGTATATACTTTCTTGGCCTCAAGCATCAAAACAACTTAGTCGCTATAGAAAAAGTCGTTAAATATTAAAAATCACCCCTCAATACTCATGCCCCAACACCATGCACCATGCTCCATGCACCATGCTTCTTAGTCTATCCAATTGATTAACCAATACAACCCGGCTGCGAGCATAGCTCCAGTTATGGGACCAGCTATGGGTATCCAGGAATATGACCAGTCACTATCCCTTTTATTTTTCATTGGTAAAAAAGAATGTACCAGTCTTGGCCCAAGATCACGGGCCGGATTGATAGCATACCCGGTTGTTCCCCCAAGGCTTATACCAATTCCAAAGACAAGCAAAGCGACAGGAAGTGCTTCCAGTGAACCCAGTCCAACTTTAGCTTCATTTATTCCTTCAATATTAAGAGATGGAAGGTGGATAGAAAGCACTGCAAAAATAAGAATAAAAGTGCCAATAGTTTCTGAAAGGAAATTGTTCCAGTAGCTTCTGATATTGGGAATAGTACAAAAGCACGACATTTTAAAATCAGGATTCTCGGTTGATTTGAAATGATTGAAATAGAACAGATAAACAAGGTACGAACCAGCCATAGCTCCCAGCATTTGAGCAATAATAAAAGGAACTACTTTAACCCATTCGAATAACCCTGCGACAGCCAGTCCAAGGGTTACAGCCGGATTGAGATGCCCCCCGCTGATATCACCGATTGCCAGAACAGCCACAAAGACTCCCATGGCCCATCCGGCTGTTATTACAATCCACCCGCCATTCTCTCCTTTGGTATTTTTAAGGAGGACATTGGCCACAACTCCATTCCCAAAAAGGATCAGGATCATTGTCCCGATAAATTCCGCTATATACTCAATCATGAGGTAAAATTTTATGTTAGACGTAGAAGGTTATAAACTAAATTTATTAGCTATTCTCAGGATATTTTATGGCTAAATTGTCATATTGTTAAACTGTTAAACTGTTAAACTGTTAAATTGCTAAACTGCTAAATGGTTAAATAGTTAGACTTCCAACTTTCTTTAAACTATAACAATTTAGAAGCAATATAACAATTTAGCCATATAACCATATAGCCATTTGACAATTCATCACTCTTCTTTGACAAGATATCCTTCTGCTAATTCCCGATATTCCTTCACCTGGTCAGTTATCCATTGTTCCCCTCGCCCAAGTTCCCCCGCCATTAATTGTGCTGCTTCCGGAGCTATCCTCATGCTTTCACGGGCATCAAGGAAAAGAGCACGTGTTCTTCTGGCAAGCGCATCTTCAAGAGTTCTGGCCATTTCTTCCCGTACAGCCCATATTATCTGAGACTTCTTTATTTCCAGTTTCTCACTTAAAAAACCCTTAAATTTTTCAGATTCGTTTTCAATTTTATCCAGATTTAAAAGATCCGATCCATAAGGGCTGCAGGGATTTGCTCCGGCCTGAATAGTTTCATCAAAACCGTGGATGCGCATAGAGTATGTGACACACTTTTTCCCGGGCAATTGACCGGTTTTAATAGCTTCATTAACAGCATCTTCAGCCATTCTGCGATAGGAAGTCCATTTGCCGCCTACAATTGTTATTAAGCCTGACGGGGAGACCGTAACCTTGTGCCTCCTGGAAATATCTTTGGTGCGTTTTCCTTCTCCCTGTGGAGCTGCCAGAGGCCTCAATCCTGCAAAGATGCATAATATATCCTCCTTTGATGGTCGCCTGTCAAGATACTGACCGGTGGTTTCCAGGATAAAATTTATTTCCTGCTTAAGAGCTTTTGGTTCGAGATTTACCTGGTCCAAAAGGGTATCTGTGGTGCCAATTACAACCCTGTTGTACCATGGGACAGCAAACATAACCCTGCCATCACTGGTTTTGGGAACCATAAGAGCGTTATCACTTTTCAGGAAATCTCTGTCAAGCATGATATGGATGCCCTGGCTTGGCCTGATCTGACGCATGGTCCCCGGGGCGTCAAGCTGAATGATTTCATCTGCGAAAACCCCGGCAGCATTAATGATGGTTCGGGCCCTGATGTTATAATCTGTATGCCCCTCTGTATCTGTGGCTTTTAATCCGGTTATCCGGTTGTTTTCTTTGATAAGTCCTGTAACTTTCATGTAATTGATTACTGTTCCGCCCCAGTCTGTGCAGGAGCCTGCCAGGCTGGCAAGCATGCGGCTATCATCAAACTGGCCATCATGGTACAGAATTCCTCCTTTCAATCCGGTTTTATTCAATGCAGGCATGGCCTGAATAGTTTTTTCCCTGGACATGAAACGGGACCTGCCAAAACTTAGCTTACCCGAGAGAAGATCATAAAAATTAAGTCCTATTGTATAGAGAATCACGTCCCGCCACTTGTAGGCAGGAATAATAAATTTCTGATTCCTTACCAGGTGCGGGGCATTTTTAAGCATTAATCCACGTTCCCTGAGTCCTTCATAAACCAGTGAAATATTACCCTGTGCCATATATCTCACACCACCGTGGACAAGTTTGGTACTACGGCTTGAAGTGCCTTTCCCGAAATCAATCTGCTCCAGCAGAAGCGTTTTAAATCCGCGTGATGCTGCATCCACTGCTGTCCCCATACCGGTTGCTCCTCCTCCGATAATAACTATATCCCATGGATCCCTGAAAGAAGCAAGGGTCTGCAGCATCAATTCTCTTTTCATCGTATTTATTTTAGAATAATGCCGGAATAAAATTATTTGGAATACCAGCTTTTGCTTCTTTCCAGCGCTTTTTTCCAGCCCTTGATTGTCTCATTCAGATCTGCCTGACTGACCTCAGGAACGAAGATCTTTTCCACCTGCCATTGATTTTTTATGTCATCGATATTTTTCCAGAAATTCACCCCAAGGCCGGCCAGGTAAGCGGCACCGAGAGCTGTTGTTTCAATTATTTTTGGCCGTATGACTTTTTTCTGAATTGCATTTGCCTGGATCTGCATCAGCAAATCATTAACGGCTGCACCACCATCAACCCTTAGTTCAGCAATACTGATGCCTGAATCTTCAGACATGGTATTGATAACATCCATTGACTGGAAAGCGATAGCTTCAAGGGCTGCCCTTGCAATATGAGCATTGGAGGTATCTCTGTTGATCCCGATTATAGTACCGGTTGCATACTGGTCCCAGTGAGGGGCTCCAAGACCCACGAATGCAGGGACAAAGTAAACGCCTCCGCTGTCTTTTACTTTTCCGGCAAGCTCTTGAATTTCTGCAGTAGAATGTATCAGAAACAATTTATCCCTTAGCCACTGAACCACTGCCCCCCCGATAAAAATACTCCCTTCAATTGCATAAACTGTTTCATCCTTAATTTTCCATGCTATGGTGGTCAATAAATTATGCTTTGATGTTACTGCCTTTTTCCCGGTATTCATTATGACAAAACATCCTGTTCCATAAGTATTCTTGACCATTCCTTTATCAGTGCACATCTGTCCGAACAGGGCTGCCTGCTGGTCGCCTGCAATTCCTGATACAGGAATTTCAGCTCCCAGTTCCTCATACACTGTATGACCATAAAGTTCACTGCTTGATTTAACTTCGGGCAGGAGACCCGGCGGGATTTTAAAAATGTTCAGCAATTCCTTATCCCATGCCAGGTCGTGAATATTAAACAACATAGTCCGGCTGGCATTGCTGACGTCAGTAACATGTACACGTCCTCTGGTCAGGCACCAGATCAGCCAGGTGTCAACTGTGCCAAAAGCAAGCTTACCCTGTTCAGCTTTTGCCCTTGCCCCGGATACGTTATCCAGTATCCATCTTATTTTAGAACCCGAAAAATAGGCATCCACGACAAGACCTGTTTTTTCCCGGATCAACTGGTCGTGCCCATCTTTTTTCAGTTGGTCGCAGAAGGCACCGGTGCGCCTGTCCTGCCATACAATTGCATTATAAACAGGGAACCCGGTATCCCTGTCCCAGACTATAGTTGTTTCTCTCTGGTTGGTTATTCCAACGGCAGCTATCTCATCTGCTTTGATGCCCTGCCTTGCTATAACATCAGTGGCTACATATTTTTGAGTGGTCCATATCTCAACTGGATCGTGTTCCACCCACCCGGGCTTCGGAAATATCTGTTTGAACTCACGCTGGGAGGTATTCAGGATCTTGCCGCTATGATCGAACAGAATCGCCCGGTTACTTGTAGTGCCTGCGTCCAGCGAAAGGATGTATTTTTTCATAAGCAGATATATGATCGTTTACCAGATTATTAACCTTAACAAAGCGTTCCGAATTAATAGTTCCAGGTTCAAAGTTCCGGGTTCCGGGTTCAAGCTTCAATTGACAAGTATTAACCTGGAACTCGGAACTTAGAACCCGGAACCTGTACCCTGTACCCTGTACCCTGTACCCTGTACCCTGTAACCTGAACATCAGTTAATTGTAAATATTCCTGTCATTGACAAGTACCTTTTCCCCATCATGTACTTCTATATTATCCCCGTCTCGCCGAACCAGGATATTGTCAATCTTCATTGTCCCCCGGATGACATAACGGTTGTAAAGCGTCAGGCGGAACATATCATCCGCGCTCTTTATATCAACAGGAAATTCAATAAGTCCCCGGTCATTATCACACATTATCATTACCCGAAAAACTGATTTATTGATAAGCCTCCATTCATTATCAGTAAGTGAGCAGTCTTTACATCTGATCAGAAGGTAGGGTTTTGTGGTCTCAAGATCCTTCAGGACCGGGTATTCCCTGCATGGTTCATAGTAGAGATCGAGGTTATTAAGTGTCTGGCTTATGGAAGTCCGGCTGAGCATGACGGCATTCAGCGGCAGTCCTGTCTTAAGAGAGGCTATGAAAGCATGATCAATTACAGGCGAATCCCCGTTCGTCCAGTAATTTTCAGAACCGATATGGAAATAGGGGAAGGGCATAATTGCCTGGTAATCATTCCAGTTGTGATTTTTTACCCAGTTGTTTTCAGGAAGACTGTTTTCGCGGTCATTGCGGGCAGGGTACCTGTTATAATGCATCCGGGGCTTATGCCTGATGTTAAGGAATGCATCGTAGCTCATCCAGATGAGCGCTATTGATAAAATCAACATGGCTATCCGCTTTTTTGAGCTTTGCCCGTACCATTTCCAGAGAATGTATAGTGTATAAACGTTTATTATGTAAAAAAATGGAAAAATAAATCTGCCAATAGTCCTGAACTGCCTCAACGGACCCATATAATTCATTAATCTGGTCATCCCAAGTGTGAATGGGAAACCCAGTGATATCAACAGGCTGATGAAGCCGGCCAGGAAAAGGAGGTTCAGAATCAGATTATCTGTCAGGCTGAAAGCGCGCGATAATCCTTCTTTTATCCATTTTCTGATAAAAATAACAAAGGTGGCAATGAATGTTAAGGTGCTCACGAGCCCTATATAACCCACCGTTCGCAAGTCACCCCTGATGTGAATGAAATTTCCGTAGGGTTTCCCGAGGGGAAGGAAAACGCTTTCGAGACGGGTGGAGGTATATGGAAATCCACATGGATATTGGGTCCGGTCAGTATTCGGATCGTACATACCAGAGAAGATGCTGAAGATAATGAACGGAATAATAAGCTGGATAAATGCATGAGGGATCAGGAATGTGATTATTACACTGCCAAGGAGAGCATACCAGGATGGAAGCTTTAATTCTATTAATATCAGGTACAGGAAAAGAGTGCAGAAAACAAAAGAAAACAGCAGCCAGATATTGAGTATTCCAACTGTGTAATCCGATATATCAAGCCGTGTGTTTTTAAGAGCTTTAATAAGATTAGTCTGGAATGGCTGGCTGTCAGTGAAAAATATTGATTCGCCGTACGGGTGGTTCATGGAGTGTGTATACCAGTAGCTCGTGTCATACTCGATATGGAAGAGTGTACAGAATGTGCTTTTCAAACCGTCGCCGCCGGCTGCGAATGAAATATTGTTTGCATCAAGGATATGTCTGTTGAATGCAAAAAATATAATGAGCAGGGTTATGAGGGATGACAGAACTGCACCAATTGACTTTGTCATAAGTTATTATGTTAGCATCTGTCCTGAAGGAAATAATGGGGACGACGTTTCGCTTCATTGAATATCCTGGAAATATATTCGCCGATGATTCCCAGGCTGAGAAGCTGAATTCCTCCCAGCAAAAGTATAACAATCATAAGTGATGTCCAGCCGGGAGTAGTATGTCCGAAGAAAAAATTGAAAAATGCATAAATTGAATAGATCAGCCCAAGGATTATAACAATAAGTCCAATTGTAAAACTGATCCTGACGGGCCGGGTTGAAAAAGAAGTGATCCCATCTATTCCCATTCTCATCAGTTTTCTGAGATTGAATTTTGATTTCCCGGTATATCTGGAAGGCGCCTCGTACGAGATTATGGATTGACGAAAACCCATCCAGCTAACCAGGCCATTGGTATAGCGGTTGCGTTCGTCAAGATCAAGGAAAGCATTGACTGCATCGCGGGTCATTAACCTGAAATCTGATGAAAACGGCTCGACCCTGATCTCTGAAAAGAAATTAAGAATCTTATAGTAGCACCGTGAGATAAACTTTTTATGCCAGCCTATACCTGATGTAGATTCACGCTTTGTATTTATTATATCAAAACCTTTTTTTTGTTCATTTATCATTTCAGTTATCAGGGCGGGAGAATGCTGACCATCAGCATCAAGGGTCACCACCAGGGCTCCTGATGATTCCTTTAATCCGGCCAGAATTGCGACAGGCTTTCCAAAGTTCCTTGAGAATTGCAATCCTTTTACCCGATTATCCTTTTGTGCCAGTTTCCTTATTTCGCCGAAAGTCCCGTCCCTGCTGCCGTCATCGATAAAAATAATTTCCAGTTCCGTATCATTCTTTTCCAGATGGCTTTCTATGATCTGATCATAGATATGCCGGATATTTTCTTTTTCATTGAGGGAAGGTATAACCAGGCTGAGCTTCATCGGATGGTATAATTTTTCTCAAATATAATGAAAGTAACTCTGAGAGCTATGCCGGATAATTATTGCTGTATGATCTGGCTAAAACTTAATGAGCTTGCCCATCTTAAACTTTTCCCCGTTTAATCTGACTTCATAAACGTAAATTCCGGGCAGGCCGTGAATTTTATTATCTGTCATAATAAAATCAGTAATCCCGGGTGAACAATTCACTTCAGAATTATAGACCGCCCTTCCGTATAAATCATATACAATAACTGTCACCATGGCTGTATCATATAGCATTATCCGGACAGTAACCCTGTCAGAGAAAGGATTAGGAAAAGCATAAATCTCATAAGTATTAGCCAGCGGCAAGTATTCTGTATTGCTTAACTGTGCAATCTCTGCATCCATCCACTGAACACGCAGAGTTATCCAATCTTTCAGGAAATCAATCTCTTCCTCATACGTATCTCCGACAAAATAATTTGGCCATATATAGGAACCCAGTATCGGGAAACGGTAAAAATTGTTTTCCTGCGCATTCGAGAGGAGTACTGAAACGGAATCAATAAAACCAAATATATTGTCAAGGTGAAATGGACCTTTTCTCAATTCCTCCCATCGCCGTTTCAGCTCAAAATTAAAAAAGTCATCTTCCATAAGCCTGTCCCACCAAAGAGGGACCTGGAATTCATCCAGTGGGCCAACACTGTTCTTCATCCAGCCCTGCGTATTAGATGCTTCATAATAATTCGCATTTCCAAAAGCAAGGTCAAAATCCCATATCGGCCCCATCATAAGTTTTTCATCCTTATCCTTATATAAAAATGTGCTTAACCTGTAGGCGTCAACATTCCGGCTTAATTCATTGATCAGGAAATAATCTATAAATGATGCCGGGTCTGCCCATGCCCTGTAACCAACAAGCGGATCACAGAATTGTTTACTGTGAAGAGCATCTTCAAAAGAGGTCACAAAATTTATGATGTAATGCTTTTGCTGGTTTGGCATTATTTCATAATCAGGATAAATATAATTTATAATGATATTACCGTAATAGTTGGATCCTTGGTATGGTGATATCCAATAATATTCTTCCGGACGGTCTATTGATAGTATATATCCTCCTGAGAGATCGCTTCCTGATACTTCTTCAGGGTTCAGAGCTTCAATATCCAGCCGGTTGATATCCCGTTTTATTTTCTCAACGAGGAGATATACCCCCTTATAATCATTATCAATATATAACTCGCAAAAGCGGGTGAGGGGAGCCCATCGTCCCATCTCGCTGCCAAGATAATATGCAAGCGCATTACGTATAAGTGATTTGTCAGTATAAGGACCATGAAGCACCCAGTCGTTTTCGCGGGGTAAATCAAACATGGAAACGTTATTATTGGTCCCGTCATCATTCCTGGTCTCAAATCCATAATTCTTTTTTTCGAAAGAAAGCGATGAGGATCCTCTGAGCTCTATTCCGATGGATCCGTTGTATCCTGTAAACATATCAGTCGGGTGATTCAGTCCGCCGGGATTATCGATTATCACCATCTGGGCAGTGATCTTTGGCTCATCAGGAATCTCCTGGCCCCCCGTACTGATCATAATCAGGGGAAGATCATGTTCCCCAATTATTACAGGTTCTCTGAACCAATCCGGTACAGGATTAAAAATGACAGAAGGAAAATTTATTTCAGCATTGAGGTATACTATGCCTGTCATGTCAGATGAACTGGTTCCGTTATTTAGAATCTGAACCGCAAGAACATTATCCCCGGGAAGTATCGTGCTGTCATTGAAGAGGTACCTGTCGGGCTGCATTCCCCGGTACATTTTTGCTTCATGGTCGATTGTAAGAGGACTGTTGAATCTTACCTGGTCAACAGTAATATTGGGTGAACGGGCTATCTCGTTACCGTTCATATAGGCTACAAATGCATCGTCATAGTCAATATCAAGCAAGACCTCCTCTATAACAGAAGTGTCACCGACCTGGAAGTTGATTCTAAGATAAACAGAGTTGACGGGAGAGATAATGGTTTCATCATCGGCATCCCCGTATCCAAATCCGCCATTCCCTTTACTCCATGCAGAATCATCAAAGTTTGCAGAATTCCATCCTGATGGAGGTTCAGTTACTGCCGGAAAGTATCTCCACTCATCAGTCCCGAGGATTATAGATTCCCAGTGAGATTGTGCAGAAACCAGAGGTATAATAAACAATAAGCTGACAAATAGTAAAATCCGATTTTTCATTAATGTTTTCTGTTCGCAAGATCCCTCGCCTGTCCCACCCAATCATCCCTTTATCAGTTTCAGGTCATCCTTTAAGTTTATTAATCTCCACGGTAAGATTTTCTATTTCATCCTCTTTTTTACTGATGGTCTTTTTCAGATCACTTTTATCCTCATTGAGTTTAGCAATCTGTTTATTCAATTCTTCTTTTTCAGATTCAAGTGCATTGATCTTTTTTGTATAGACTGACCTGTAATAAAGCCATGCAGTAATATATCCAATGATTCCAGCAACCAGCAATAACAAAACTATTTCTATGATTGTAGCAGTTTTTGTTTGTGCCAGAAAAATAACTAATGTTTCCATTATTTTAGTTTTTTATGGTTAATACTGTTCTCCTGTTTTTTGCTCTGCCGGCATCTGTATTATTATTATCTGCAGGCTCTTTCTCCCCCCTGGATTCTATTACAATCTTGCCGGAGGGCATACCCTTGCTTTCGAAATATTGCTGTACGCTTTGGGCACGCCTTAAACCAAGCTCCTGATTATACCGGTCGGTTCCTCTGGCATCGGCATGTCCTGTGATGTAAAGCCGTGCCTGAAGGTTTTGATTGAGGTACGCATTTGATTCATCAAGAAACCTGCTTGTTGCTGCATCCGGGGTAAAATCGGATTCATTATATGCAAAGTAGATTACAAGGTTACCCGGGATAACCACCTGCGGCTGAACTGCTGGTTGAGGCACAGAGTCAAAGGCAGCTGCTTCCTGCTGACTAACTGTTTCAGCCTGTACAGTTGTAGGCTCACCACACAACCCTTTTATCTTGCAGACATAAAGCCAGGTTGACAGGGCGGCCCAACCGCAAAATACAAGAAATCCAATAACCAGAGTTCTCATATGTTTATAATTTAGTTAAAATTAATATAATTAAGTTATTGATAATGACTTCCTATGCTTCTATTCTTTATCCCCTGAATTATATTCTTTAAATTTACATCAAGATACTGAATTATATGTCATTTTTATTTAAAAAAAGTATGATAATTCTTATATTTCAATACTCATCACTCAGAATTCAGAATTAACTCTTCCTTAAAATCTTCCTGGGCAGGAGCCCTGTATGCTCCCCTTGCTGAACAACAACCTCTCCATTTACAACAACATATTCAACTTCCTCGGGGTATTGGTGAGGATTGTCAAATGTCGACATATCAATTATGGTTTCGGGGTTGAAAATCACAATATCTGCATAATAATCTTCGGTGATTTGTCTCCTGGAGATTCTGTTTCTCATCTGATTATTCGGCTATGATATTTTGCTTCGCAAGGCTCGTAAAATATCAGGTTCACTGACTTGAGGAATCTTCTAAGGGTTTTTTATACAACGGACAGAACATGATAAAAACCGATCTGGATAGTGTCTTATTTCCCTGGTTTCGACATCAGTTACTGAACCTTTTATATCACCGTGCAAGGTAATGGGATCCAGTGGTATACGGAGGACAGGAAAATGGCAGAAAAAAAGGGTTAAGATTAGTAGATATTTCCTGGTAATCATTAATTAATCAAATTGCATTTAATATTACCAAAAAACCTGCAGGAGGCAGGTTTTTTGCTTAATACTCTAAAGCACATATTCATCAGCTAAAAGATTGTTGAGAAAAGTTACAATCTTAACTCATTACTTGATATAACTACTTTTTTACGAGTTTACGGGCCTGACCAACCCAGTCATCCTGATCGATACGACCTGAGGGAATTTCTAAAATCTCAGTGATGGTTTCCACATCTGTAGGTGTAAGCTTACTGATTTGTTCAAAGGTATATATATCCAGTATATTGAGCCTTTCTTCGATCCATAAGCCAATTCCTTTAATCAAGGTCAAATTATTAGCCTGGTGTTTATGAGCGACTCCTAACCTATCGTAGTAAATCCTTCCCTTCCTTTCCCTGATACGATTAAGAAGTTCTGACTTTCTGCCTGCGATTCGAACAAGTTCCTGTGCCTGAAGTATCCATTCATCTCTTTCAATTCTACCGGGAAAGTATTCAATTGCTTCCGTGACCGTATGAATATCCTCTTCAGTAAAATTACTGATCTGTCGAAGCGTATAGATATCCAGCACATTGAGTTTTTCCTTAATCCAGCCACCTATGCCGCTAATGATGGTTAAGTCATCCGCTTCTTCTTTTTTGGCAATTCCTATTCTATTGTAGTAAATGCGTGCCTTTCTATCCCTGATCCCTTTAAG
>JBGPAO010000056.1:0-12763 GCA_041480755.1 Bacteroidia bacterium | reverse complement strand
GTCCTTTGTTTACTTCTTTAATGCAAAGATCATTTCTGAATCTAAGTATTTCCTCTCTATTCATCGATGCAGTCTTAATAAGAGACATAGTGGATGTTATCTCATATTTAATGAGATCCGATAATCTCCACCAGCCTCCTTCCCAGGGTAGTGGCATATTAATGCTTTTTTTGTATTCAGACAGGCCTTTGCCGCCAACATTCAGTTCATTTGGTTCAATGAATACAGGTGTTGCAACATTCGCACTGGCCCCTTCTGTCAGCATACCGATTACATTCATCCAGATACATGTTTCGGTTGATCCCGGCCAGTAATCATCAAAAAGAAAACGCTGTGATATACCTGCAAGGCCTTCACGGGTCATATCCGTTATCATATTTGAACCGAAAACACCAACCCAGTTCCATATTCCTGCGTCGACATTTTCAGCAATGGGATCATGAGGAGGCGGGACGAAATACCTGGTTCCGGTAGAGCCCATCTGGTGTTTTTCAATCATAACCTGAGGAAACCAGTCTTTGTTATAAATTGCAGCAATTGCACGTGAATCGGATTGTGTCAGGGTTATAAAATCCCTGTTATTATCATGACCTACATATTTATGGTAAATTCCAGGCAAAGAAGAACCCTCATTTTTTGTGCCTTTGTATTTCAAGTAATTATTAACAACCATGTCCATTCCATCCGGGTTATGACATGGAACCACCATGTATACTACATTCTGAAGCCACTCTGTCTTTAAAGGATCATTCGTTGTTACAAGATCATGTGCAATGATTGCAAGAGCCTGTGAAGGACCGACTTCTGTGGAATGCATAGATAATGTGCCGAGAATAAATACTTTGCCTTCCCTCAGGAGATCTTCTTTATCTTTTGCTTTCAATTCAGGATCGAGTGCCAGAATCCGGTTATATTTCTTAAGCTCATCCAGTCTGGAAATATTTTGTTCAGAAGATAAAAATGCAATATACATGGGCTTTCCCATTGGTGAATATCCTATTTCTCTCATTTCCAACCTGGGTGAAGCTTTATCCAGCACTTTAAGATAATCAACCAGTTGTTCGTAAGTAAAAAGATTGCGATCGGATCCGGGTTCGAATCCAAAAAAATCCTTTGGTGATTGAATCTGTGCAAATGAGAAACAATGAAGGGACACTAAAATGCAGAATGCAATTCCGCTGATAAATTTATGATTCATAATATGTTTGTTATATTAAAGTTCATTGACTGCAGCCGGTAATTGAAGAAACTAATTTAGGAATTTCTATTTATAAAACAGGATTCATTTTCTGATAATTCATGACAATCCATATGTCATAAGTTGTCTCAGTATTGTTTAATGGGTGTTATATAAAGTATTAATCTATTTTATATATTTGTTTGTTTTAGAAAAAATCAGCACTATCTGACAACCTAAATCATTCACCAAAACAAATCATAATGGAACAAAAAAAATCTACCAACAGTCTGGGCCTGGCCGTGATTGGATCGATGTTTTTCATTTTCGGCTTTGCAACTACATTTATTATTACACTGAGTGCCAAGGTAAAGATGGTTTTTACGTTAAGTGAATTTGAGGCACAGTTGATTACTTCTGCTTTTTTTATCGCATACCCTATTCTCTCCATTCCCAGCGGGTACCTTATCAAAAAGATAGGTTATAAAACCTCATTGATTGCAGGATTGGTGATGATGGCTGCAGGCAGTTTCCTTTTTTACCCTGCCGCTTCAATCCCTTCTTATCCGCTATTCCTGGTTGCAACCTTTGTCCTTGCATCGGGCGTCGTGATGCTGCAAGTTGCAGCAAATCCCTATGCGACTGCCCTGGGGCCTTCTGAGACTGCTTCAGGCCGGCTTAATATGGTACAGGCTTTAAACTCAATTGCTACCATGGTGGCACCCTGGGTGATCGCAGTCGTTGTTTTTAAAGGCGCCGGGGAAATGCTGGATGCGGCAGCTGCGGCAAAAACAGTCCAGATGCCTTTCATTGTCATGGGTGTACTTGTACTTATAATCGCGTTAATTCTTCTGGCTTTAAAACTTCCCGAAATCGCAAGCGAGTCTGGCGGTGAAGTACGCAAGAGTATCTGGAAATACCCGCATGTTCTGCTGGGTGCACTGGGAATCTTTGCATACGTGGGTGCTGAAGTTGGAAATGCTGCGCTGCTGGTCAATTACCTCAGGCTTCCTGAAAAAGGCGGACTGACTGTAGAGGCAGCTTCTCGTTTTGCGGCTATTTACTGGGGAGGTGCAATGATCGGACGTTTCTTCGGGGCCGTGATGCTATCAGATATCAAGTCGGCTATGAGAAAATATATGTTTGTTGCAGGGATCCTGGTACTTGCTTTATTTGCAGGGGCTTTTGTGACTGGCAGTTATTCCTCAGAAGGTGCTTATGACTGGAACTGGAAATACGGTGCATTTTTCCTGATCATTGCCGTAATCAATGTGATCATTATGCAAATAGGTGCTGGCCGAGATACACGCACGCTTGCGGTATTTACCGGTGTTGCAGCACTTCTGGCTCTTACTACAGCTTTTACAACAGGACAGGTTGCACTCTGGACTATCGTCTCTATCGGGTTCTTTAACTCAGTGATGTTCCCGAATATATTCTCCCTGGGTGTCAAAGATCTCCAGAAAGGTGAGCTTAGCAAAGCATCAGGTATAATTAATACTATGATACTCGGCGGTGCTTTAATTCCGCTCCTCATGGGTAAAATAGCTGATACTGCAGGATATAGCTGGGCATTTATTATTCCTGCTATTTGCTATTTGTACATAATGTTCTTTGCACTTAAAGGCAGTCAAATCCGGTAATCGCTTTTTCACAAACATAATCTGATACACAGGAAATGAGTACAGTAGCTATTGGAATTGATATCGGAGGTACAAATACTGCCATAGGTGTTGTGGATAAAAAGGGAAAGGTTATATACGAAAAAAAACCTTTGTTAAAAACTCCCCAGAAAAAGGAAAATCCTAAAGCAACCAAGGCGAAGTCTGATGAATTACTCAAGAATTATATTGGCGCACTTTCAGATGAAATAAATAAAGCAATCAATGCTGTCAGGAAGAGTGATCCCGAAATTGAAGTAGCCGGCATAGGTATCGGTGCACCGAATGGCAATTATTATAAAGGGACCATCGAACTTGCACCAAACCTACCCTTTGTTGGTGTTGTTAAGTTTACGGAAATGATCAAATCCCGGCTTCCTAAGATCAAAGTTGTAAAATTAACTAATGATGCTAACGCCGCTGCACTGGGAGAATTAATATATGGTGGCGGAAAGGGAATGAAGAACTTTGTGATGTTTACACTTGGTACCGGCGTAGGCAGCGGACTTATCGTTAATGGTGACCTTGTATATGGACACGATGGCTTTGCAGGTGAATGCGGCCATATGACAGTGGTTCCTGAAGGACGTCTTTGCGGATGCGGAGGACATGGTCATCTGGAAGCTTATTGTTCTGCGCCGGGAATTGTACGCACTGTATTTGAACTGCTGGTCAGATATAATGATCAGAACAGTGAATTGTCAAGGATCCCGTTTAATACGATGACTGCTGAAAATGTTTATAATGCAGCTGTGAAAGGTGATAAAATAGCAAAGGAAGCTTTTGATATTACCGGGGAAATTCTTGGCAGGGGACTTGGTATTACTGTCAACCATCTGAGCCCTGAGGCAATATTTCTTTTCGGAGGGCCCACAGCAGCAGGCGATTTGATCTTTAAACCAACAAAAGACAGCATGGAACGCAATGTACTGCCGATCTTTCGCAATAAGGTTAAAATCATTCCGTCAAAACTTAAGGCCGGTTCATGCGCTATCATTGGAGCCAGCGCCCTTGTGTGGAAAGAACTCGAGAAACTGTAGCCATTATTTTAATTATATTAAAATGAAAGACCCGGTTCTGTAAATTGCCGGGTCTTTCTATCTGGATTAGAAGGATCACAATTTAAGTGAGATGAATAATACGGATCAAAGAATATTGAGTTTTTATGCCCTTGATGTGGAAATTCTGTCAGAACCAAATCAGGATATCAGAAACCACCTTGAGGAAATGGTATTAGGTACTCCGGGGAAATTACAATACCGCTTTTTTGAAGTTAAAGACAAACTATCCTGGCTGAAAAACGGCAAATTCCTTATATTAAAGAAATCCGGCAGGATTATTGGATCTGTCTGTCTGATACGCCGTGAATCACCCATTTTATCAAAAGGCTATCCGTTCTGGTATATCCGGTATATGTTTATCCGTGCCCCGCTTAAACCGAAATCATATAAACAGAAAAAGAAAAAAAGAGATCCTGCAATTCATCTGAGTTATTTATGGAGTTCAGTCCTGAAATACTTTGAACAGCCTGAGATATTGATAGATTCATCCGATCTCACCAGGCAGAGCCTGTTCTATAAAGACCAGTACTATGTTTATATAGAAGATAATGAAATTGTTGCCGGTATGCAGGCGAATAAGAAAGCATGGAAATTCCTTAACCAACCCGGAATTAGCGGATTTATTTTACTTAAAGTTCTTCCATTGGTCCCTGTAATCTCCAGATACTGGAAACCACGAAATTTCAGGTTTACTGCAATCGAGGGACTGTTTTATAAGGATGGTCATGAAAATAAGCTGATAGATTTAATGGAATCTGTCTGCGCTATAAACCAAACGCATTTTATATTTTACTGGACTGATCCGTCAAGCCGGATTTATAATATAATCAGCCAGCCAGGGGTACGGGGATTTATGAGCAGATTTTTTCCTTCCGAAGACATAGATATCTGCGCAAAGTTTAATAACTGGAAGCAGGAAGATATTGATAATTTTATCCAAAGACCAGCCTACATCTCATGTTTTGACAGTACCTAGTCATTTCTTTGTATCCTCGATTTTATGAAGTTCATCTCATGCTGTAGACTTGCCACTGTACGTGCGAGATTATCAGATGAAACGACCGGTTCCGGGATTTCAGAACTAATATAATTAACGAATTTCCAGACTTCTCTGATCTCGTTGATGTTAATGGTAAACGGACCATATAGAGGATTAAGCGAGTACATTATGATCTGATTTTCTTCTTTAAGACGGTTTTCAACAATTTTAAAGACAATACCCTCGTCAACGGTAAGGATAATATAGGCTTGTCCACTTTTAATCTGAGTCCAGTCCTGTAAGAATTCACCTGTAACCCATGATTTATCAGGAATGGGCAGCATGGAATCGCCTGATAGCTGAAATGTGCGATATTTTTTATTCCTGGACAGAAATGGAAGCTGAAATACAGGCAGTTCACTTATGAATTCCGGATCAGCAAAACCGCTTGTATATCCTGCTTTTGCTTTCTCAGGAACCAGTTCAATGTTTTCTTCATTCTCCTGTGTAACAGTCGTTGCCAGTACCCGTAGCTTGCCGCCAGTGAGATACACATCATGACCTTTTTCAAGTTCATACAACTGGCTTTCAGACAATTGTTCCAGATCAATTTTAATAAGTGTATCAACTGCTATTCCAAAGTATTTAGAGATTGCTGTCAGGGCTGAAATCCCCGGTTCTGCCACACCGTTTTCATATCCACTGAATGTCGGCCGCTTCATTTTCAGTGCAAATGCCACCTCGTCCTGTGTCCGATTGCGGCGTTTGCGAAGGAATTTAATATTTTTCGAGAAGTACATAGTCTTTAAATTAAGATTAATATTATTAAAAACGAGTTCCCTCAGTCGCTGCGCGACTTCGGGATGACTCGACTTTTATTTATTGTAATCTTTATAAAAAATCTCCCCGGTTGCTCCCGGAAGAATAACTTCCAGCATTTCTTTCATCGCTTATTTGTTATAAAATAGTTAAAACAGTTGCTTTTTTATTCTCAATTGATTATATTTTAATCACATTTTTTGATTAAAAACTAATCAAAAATAATACAATTTTCTGAAAAACAAAAGTTTTCAATAATTTTTTATGGACAGCAGGGAAAGAAATATAGTTCATCTGGATCTCGACACTTTTTTTGTATCGGTTGAACGGTTGAGGGACAGCTCCCTGAACCGCAAGCCAGTCATTATCGGCGGGCTTTCAGACAGGGGTGTTGTTGCCAGCTGCAGTTATGAAGCCCGTCAGTATGGGGTTCATTCCGCCATGCCAATGAAACTGGCCAGGAATATGTGTAATGACGCGATAATAATTCGCGGAGACATGGAACTTTACACAAGGTATTCCCGGATTGTGACTAACATAATTGCTGAAGAAGCGCCGGTCTATGAGAAAGCTTCCGTGGATGAACATTATATTGATATCACGGGAATGGACCGGTTTTTCGGATGTCTGACATGGTCCAGGAAGCTCAGGAGCAGGATCATCAGGGAAACAGGACTGCCGGTTTCCCTGGGACTGTCGGTTAACAAAACCGTTTCCAAGATTGCTACCGGTGAGGCCAAGCCCAACGGGGAACTCCAGGTTACCCGGGATGAGGTCATCCCTTTCCTGTCGCCCCTTTCTATCAGGAAAATCCCGATGATCGGAGAAAAAACGTATCATCTCCTCCGTTCAATGGGGATACAGACGATTCATACGCTCCGGCTCATCCCCGTGGAGATGATGGAAAAAGTCCTGGGGAAAAATGGTATTGATGTCTGGAAAAAGGCTAACGGGATCGATTCGGCTCCGGTTAAGTCATATGATGAAAGGAAATCGATCAGCACAGAAAGGACTTTTGAGAAGGATACCATTGACGTAATTTACCTCAGGGAATTGCTTATAACAATGATTGAGAAGCTTGCCTATGAGCTCAGGCATAAAGAAAAACTGACTTCCTGCGTGACTGTCAAGATAAGGTATTCGAACTTTGACACGCATACCCTTCAAAAGCATATCCCGTATACTTCTTTCGATCATATTCTTATTGAAACGGCAAAGGATCTTTTTAACAGGCTTTACCAGAGACGGATGCTGATCCGCCTGATCGGTGTAAGATTCAGTCATCTCGTATCGGGTGTGCAACAGCTGAATATGTTTGAAGATACCCCGGAAATGGTTCGGCTCTACCTTACCCTTGACACTCTGCGTACCCGCTTTGGAAGGAAATCGGTAAGGCGGGCAGTGGGACTTGACAGAAATAACGGGGATATTGACAGGGAATTTATCCAGCCGGCATATAACGTACTGCATGATCCGAAACGATCTGGACAAACCACGGGTCATTCCACCAGCACCGGGAAGAGATTATGGAATATCAGCCGGCCAGACTATCTCACGGGGCGTAGAGCGTAGAGCTAAGGGCTAAGAGCATAGGGAGGTACAGGTTACAGGGTACAAGTTACAAGGTTGTGTGAGTCTTGAGTGGTGGGATTTGAGAAAGAGTAGAAGTTACTTATTAGTTAATGATAATAGAAATGAACAGTTATGTACCTTAATACCCACTCATATTACAGTCTGCGGTACGGCACAATACCGGTCGAAAAGATCGTGGAGGAAGCTGCACGGTATGGGATTCCTGCGCTTGCGCTGACCGATATCAACAATACCATGGGTACCCTGGATTTTGTCAGGGCATGCAGTGAGCATGGAATAAAACCGGTGGCCGGCATTGAGTTCAGGAATGAAAACACCTGCCTGTACACTGCACTGGCCCGCAATAATGAAGGGTTCCTGGAGATAAACGACTTTCTCACCCTGATTAATAAAAGTAAAGAACCTCTCCCACCCGATCCTCCTCCGTTTAAAAATGCATACACAGTATACCCGTTTGGCAGTAAAAAACCTTCTCAGTTACTGGATAATGAACTGGTTGGCATCCGTCCACGGGAAACAAAAAAACTCGTTTCTTCTGAATTCCGTCACAGGCAGTCAAAACTGCTGGTCTGGCAGCCGGTAAGTTTTGCAAATCATGAAGATTATCTGATACACAGGCATTTGAGAGCCATTGACAACAACATCCTGCTGAGCCAGCTATTGCCTGTACACCTGGCGGAAGAGAATGAGATTATGAGGCCAATGGATGATCTGCTTTCACCTTTTGAACAGTATCCTGAAGTTGTTTCCAATACGGAAAAGATACTGGATGGTTGTTCCATAGAATTTGAATTTGGCACGATAAAAAACCGGCAGACCTTTACCGGAAACCGTTACGACGACCGGCTACTGCTTGAAAAACTGGCTGCTGACGGAATGATTTACCGTTACGGTAAAAATAATGCAGAAGCCAGGAAACGGGTGCGTCACGAACTTGATATCATCGACAGGCTTGGATTTTCATCGTATTTCCTGATAACATGGGATATTATCCGCTATTCAATGTCAAGGGGATTTTATCATGTTGGAAGGGGCAGCGGGGCAAATTCGATAGTTGCTTATTGCCTGAGGATCACCGATGTTGACCCTATCGACCTGAACCTGTATTTTGAACGGTTCATCAATCCAAAACGAACCAGTCCGCCTGATTTCGATATCGACTATTCCTGGAAAGAACGGGATGAAGTCCTGGATTATATTTTTAAACGTTACAGCGAACGGTATACCTCGCTTCTGGGAACCATATCTACTTTCAGGGACCGTTCAATCGTGCGTGAGCTCGGTAAAGTCTACGGATTGCCTAAGCAGGAAATCGATCAGCTTGTCCAGTATCCCGGAGATCTGCATAACAGGGATCATATCAGCAATCAGATTATGAATATCGGCCGTATGATAATGGATTTTCCGAACCAGCGGAGCATCCATGCAGGCGGAGTGCTGATATCTGAAAAGCCCATTACCTGGTATACTGCCCTTGATCTGCCTCCGAAAGGAATGCAAACTACGCAATGGGACATGTATGTGGCGGAAGAACTCGGCTTTGAAAAGCTTGATATATTAAGCCAGCGCGGGATCGGTCACATAAAAGAAAGTGTTGATATCATTCATGAGAACAGGGGAACCAAAATCGATATACACCAGGTGGAAAAATTCAAAAAAGATCAGAAAGTATGCAGTCAGTTGCGTAACGGGGAAACTAACGGCTGTTTTTATATTGAAAGCCCTGCCATGCGCGGATTGCTGAAGAAATTGCACTGCGACGATTATGTCACCCTTGTGGCAGCCAGCTCTATCATCCGTCCCGGCGTAGCCAGATCAGGCATGATGCGCGAATATATATGGCGCTTTCACCATCCCGGACAATTCAAATACATACACCCGGTGATGGAAGAACAGCTTAAAGAGACCTTTGGTGTAATGGTTTACCAGGAGGATGTGATAAAAGTCTGTCATCATTTTGCTGGACTCGACCTGGCTGATGCTGATGTTCTAAGGAGGGCCATGAGCGGCAAATTCAGGTCAAGAAAGGAATTCGAGCGCATTGCAGGCAGATACTTTGATAACTGCAGGGAAAAAGGATATCCCGATGAAACAGCAAAGGAGGTGTGGCGCCAGATCGAATCTTTTTCAGGCTATTCTTTCTCGAAAGCTCATTCTGCTTCTTATGCGGTTGAGAGTTTCCAGAGCCTTTACCTTAAAGCTCACTTTCCTCAGGAGTTCATGGTAGCAGTTATCAATAATTTCGGAGGCTTTTACCGGACATGGGTTTATGTCAATGAAGCCCGCAGATGCGGGGCCGCTATCCATCTGCCCTGCATAAACCGTAGCAAATACAAAACATGCATTTGGGGGACCGACATTTTCCTTGGGCTGGTGCATATTGCCAGTCTTGAAACTAAAATTGCCCATGAGATTATCAGTGAACGTGAACAGAACGGGGAATACAGCAGCATTGAGAACTTTGTAAAACGTGTGGATATTGGACTTGAACAATTAATTATTCTCATACGTATCGGTGCATTCAGGTTTACAGGAAAGACCAAGCAGATACTTTTGTGGGAAGCTCATATGCTGCTGGGCCAGAATACTATAGCCCCTCCCGGTAAAGTGCTTTTCTATCAGCCTGAGAAAAAATTTCATCTGCCCGAACTGGAGCAAAACCGGCTCGAGGATGTGTATGATGAAATAGAGTTCCTGGAATTCCCGGTCAGCATGTCGGCTTTTGATATGCTGAAAACATCATTCCGGGGGGAAGTTATGGCAAAGGATATGCTGAAACATGCGGGCAGGAAAGTAAGGATGGTTGGAAACCTTGTAACCATTAAGAATGTAAAAACAGTGAAAAGGGAATGGATGCACTTTGGCGCTTTCCTGGATTTCGAAGGGGAATTTTTCGACACGGTTCATTTCCCGAACTCACTGAAAGATTACCCCTTCAGAGGTTATGGCGTATATCTGATCCTCGGTAAGATTACTGAAGAAATGGGATTCCCCAGTCTTACAGTGGAAAAGATGGCTAAATTGCCTGTGAAGGAGGACCCAAGGTACTAAAAGAAAAGTTGCAAGGTACAGGTTACAGGTTAATAAAACTTCAAAAGAACCCGTCCAACCCCTATTCCAACCTCGAAACGCCAAGAATCCCTTTAATTTTCATGATTCTTTTCATAAGAACCCCCAGATGCGCGGTATCTTTTACCAGCAGTGTAATTGAACCCTCAAACATACCATCATTTGATTCAACTGATATGGATCTGATATTGACCTTGAGATCATTGGATATGACTTCTGATATCCTGCTCAGAATGCCCATCTCATCAATTCCGGTAATACGGATAGTGGCCGGAAGATAAATCTGTTGCTCTGTCTCTGACCATTGTGCCTTAACGACCCTGTAACCATATTTGGAGATCAACTGTGCAGCATTCGGGCAGTTTTGCCTGTGGATAGAAATACCTTCGCTTACTGTCACAAAACCAAATATCTCATCACCATAAATCGGATTACAGCATTTAGCCAGTTTGTGAACGACTTTATTAAGCCGGTTGTCTATAACAAGATAATCTTCATGCTTGAGCCCGGTTAATGCCAGTTTATCGACATGCTCCTCTTCAATCCTGTCCGGCTGTTTAACTTCAGCCTGTTTCTCCTTTTTGGCAAGAAGTTCCTTAATATCAAGGGGATTGATTTTTTCCGTAGCCACCTGAAAATAAAGGTCCGCGGATGTCTTAAGCTTATAATGATGTAATATCCGGTTTATATTCTGATCTTCGAATTCTATTTTCCAGTTCCTGAATCGCCTTTTCAGGATTTCCTTTCCTGCTTCCACCTGCACAAGCCTCTGTTCAAGCAGCGCCTGCCTGATTTTCGATTTTGCTTTGGTGGTTACAACAAACTGAATCCAGTCCTGTTTAGGTTTTTGCGTTTTGGATGTAATGATCTCCACCTTATCTCCATTACTCAATACATGCCTTATTGGCACGTTTTTCCCATTTACTTTAGCACCTACACAGGATATCCCGACATCAGTGTGCACATCAAATGCAAAATCAAGTACTGTTGCACTTGAGGGGAATTTCTTCAGATCACCTTTAGGTGTAAAGACAAAGATTTCCTTGTTGTAGAGTCCGACCTTAAAATCATCAATTATTTCGCCAGCATCCGGATTTGGATTCTCAAGAATTTCACGGACTTTCCCGAGCCATTCATCAAGCCCCTGTTCTGCCTTTCCTCCCTTATATTTCCAGTGCGCTGCCAGTCCTCGTTCAGCAATCTCATCCATCCGCCGGGTTCTTATCTGAACTTCAACCCACCTCCCTCCGGGAACGACAACTGTAGTATGCAAGGATTCATATCCGTTTGATTTTGGTACGGATATCCAATCCCTCAAACGATTTGGATTAGGCTGATAAATATCGGTAATCAATGAATAAACTTTCCAGCAATCCGCTTTTTCATCAGCAGGCAGACTATTGATAATAATCCTGATGGCAAACAGATCATATACTTCTTCAATATCTACATTCTGCCTCTTCATCTTTGACCAGATAGAATAAATCGATTTTGTGCGGCTTGTAATTGTTGATTCAACGCTATGTTTCTCAAGTTCCTCTTTTACAGGCCTGATGAATTCCCTTATAAATTTGTCCCGTGAAGTCTTAGTCTCCTGCAGTTTATCATCAATGAATTGATATGCCCTGGAATCAGTGTACTTCAGTGCAAGGTCTTCAAGTTCAGATTTGATATTATACAGGCCAAGCCTGTGCGCAAGAGGTGCATAAATATAAACGACCTCTGATGATATCCTTAACTGTTCAGGCTGATTCACCTTATCAAGGTTCCTCATGTAGTACAACCTGTCTGCAAGTTTTACCAGGATTACCCTTATGTCAGTGGCAAGAGTAAGCAAAAGGTTCCTGAGGTTTTCCCCGTTATCCGTTGATTTCTGGGTGTCTATACCTGTGATTTTGCATAAACCCTCCAGCAGGAAAATTATCTTTGAAGAAAATTGTTTCTTTAATATCTCTATGCTGATGGTCCCGTCAGCCATGAAATCAAACAGCAGTGCACTGATTACGGAAGGTACACCAAGCCCGATCTCTTCTGCAACAATCCTGGCTACACCTATTGCATGAAAGATGGTCAGTTCTCCAAGTTTATTCTGCCCTTTTGAGCAAGCGTCAAGAGCCAGGTTAAATGCCTTTTTCAGAAGAAGCATATCTTCTTTTTCCAGGTTTGGATTCGCAACCCTGACCAGCGCGCGGTACCTGCTCAGTACCTGTTTATCTGTATGCAGCTTTAAATCCATTTTGTTTCCCAGGCAAATAATCGAATAATTGCCAAAATTACAAGATTTACTTTAACAATCTTATTGCAAATACAGGAGATTAACAATATAATATGGAAGGATTGAAAAAGAATTCGCGATTAGATAAGCCTCACTAACTTGTACCCTGCACCCTGTACCTTGTACCCT
>JBGPAO010000055.1:0-12770 GCA_041480755.1 Bacteroidia bacterium | reverse complement strand
ATTACTTGGTTATTAGGTTAATTTCTATGTTAATAATTTATTCTTTATACAAACTTAATAATGTTTTTCATAATATAAAAACTTTCCTAAGTACATAACAAAAATTTACTACAATTTTTTTAAACTGTCAGCCGAACGGCACATTACATCACTATGAATTAATATTTTATGAAAGGTAGAGGCATTTAAACAAATAAATGTTACACAATTACATATATAAGTTATATTATTCACACATTTTGAGTATATGAAAAGAAGAATTACCTAAGATTATTTTGCTTTAATCAAATTTGACCCGGTAAATCAGGACAAAAGAAGCCTGTTAATGCCAATTTTCATTTTTTTTCCAAAAATACAGTTCTCAATTTTATCGAAATCCTCTTTCTTATTTACGAAATCCAGTCCGCTCATATCGACAATCAAAATCTTAATATCCCGCTGATAATTAAGCCAGTTCATATAGCTCAGATGAAGTTTTTCAAGATAATTCGCAGGGATGCTCTGTTCAAAATCCCTTCCTCTGGCTTTTATGTTGTCCAGGAGCTTTTCCACAGGCAAATACAGATATACCAGGAGGTCAGGTTTGGGTAAATTCCTGTTGATAATATTAAAAATCTGCCTGTACAGTGTGTATTCTTCAGGTTTTAATGTAACACCTGCAAATATCAGCGATTTAGAAAAAACATAATCAGCAATCACAAGGGGTTTGAAAAGATCGATATTTGAGAGTTCTTTATTCAGCTGGTTATACCTGGAAGCCAGGAAAGACAGTTCAAGCGGAAAGGAGTACCGGTCGGGATCTTTATAAAATTTAGGCAGGAAAGGATTATCATCAAATTGTTCAAGAATAATTCTTGCGCCATACTTCTCAGCAATCATACCTGTAAGGGATGTTTTGCCTGATCCGATATTGCCTTCTATTACAATGTAGTTGTAATCCATGGTTTAGATCCTGTATGACATGCAGATTGATGCTAAAAGAACCTCTACCAGAGAAACAAATAACCAGTTTACTGGCGATTCCCCCTGTCGGGATGATCTTTCTGAGGTTGCTGTTGCTGATTCCTGTCCGGTCTCGGAAGAAGAATTTTACGTGAAAGTTTCATTTTACCGTTATTATCAATCTCCAGCAGTTTTACCTCAACCTCCTGTCCTTCTTTCAGAACTTCATCCGGTGAACCCAGACGCCTCCATTCGATCTCGGAAATATGAAGCAGTCCTTCTTTCCCGGGTAGAATCTCAACAAAAGCGCCAAATGGTACAATGGACTTAACTTTCCCTTTATAGATCTGTCCGGCTTCAGGTAATGTCACAATAGCCTTGATCCTGATCATAGCCGCATCAATGGTTGACTGGTTCGCAGCAAAAACATCGACTACGCCTTTCTGATCAATCTCTTCAATTACAATAGTAGCACCAGTTTCGTTTTGAATAGCCTGAACAATCTTTCCTCCGGGTCCAATCAGTGCACCGATCAATTCTTTGGGAATAGTGATCTGAACAATACGGGGCACATGCGGTTTAAAATCGGGCCTTGGTTCACTGATCACTTCAGTCATTTTATCGAGAATGTGCAGGCGACCATTCCTGGCCTGTTCGAGAGCTTCTGCAAGAATATTATAACTTAATCCTTCAACCTTAATATCCATCTGGGTAGCGGTAATTCCATCCCTTGTCCCAGCGACCTTGAAATCCATATCTCCCAGGTGATCTTCATCTCCCAATATATCTGATAGTATGGCATATTTTTTCAATCCTACATCGGTGATCAACCCCATTGCAATACCTGATACGGGTTTCTTTATTTTGATACCGCAATCCATTAATGCCAGGGTACCGGCACAAACAGTTGCCATTGAAGAAGATCCATTTGATTCCAGGATATCTGATACGATCCTTACTGCATATGGATTTTCATTATCCGGTGGCATTACCTTCTTCAGGGCACGATGAGCAAGATTTCCATGACCGACCTCACGCCGGCTTAGTCCTCTCATTGGCTTGGCATCACCGGTTGAAAATGGCGGGAAATTATAATGAAGAACGAATTTGTCAGTGCCCTGGATAAGCACTTCATCGATAATCTTTTGATTCAGTTTAGTACCCAGTGTTACCGTTGTAAGGGATTGTGTTTCACCCCTTGTAAACAATGCTGAACCATGAGTGGCAGGAAGATAGTCGGTTTCGCATGAGATCGGCCTTATTTCATCTGTACGCCTGCCATCCACACGCAGTCCTTTCTCCAGGATAAGGTTCCTGAGAGCCTTTTTTTCTGCCTCATGGAAATAACGGTTAAACATCAACATTTTAGCCTCATAATCAATCGATTCTACCGGGATAAGCTCTTTACTGACTTCTTCCTTGAGATGATCAACTGAGTTGTGCCTTTCCTGCTTTGGAAGTCCTGCAGCGGCTATATCAAAGATATGGTCATATGATTTCTTCAGAACAAGCTCCCTGAACTCTTCATCATTTTGTTCATGCGAATATTCCCTTTTTACCTCATGACCTGTCTCTTTCATAAGTTCCAGCTGAACAGCGCACTGTTTCTGTATTGCCTCGTGAGCATAACGGATAGCTTCCAGCATATCAGCTTCGGAGACTTCATTCATTTCTCCCTCCACCATAAGTATATTATCCTTTGTGGCGCCAACCATTATGTCAAGATCTGCTTTTTTAAGCTGGCTGAAAGGCGGATTAATTACCAGTTTACCTTCAATCCTTGCAACACGAACTTCGGAGATGGGGCCGTTAAAAGGTATATCAGATACGGCCAGGGCGGATGAAGCCGCCAGACCTGCAAGTGCATCCGGTATGGTATCATCATCAGCAGAAATAAGGAATACAGTAACAAATGTTTCCGCATGGTAATCCTCCGGGAATAAAGGCCTCAAAGCCCTGTCTACGAGCCTCGAAATAAGTATTTCATAATCACCCGGACGTGTTTCCCTCTTCAGGAATCCGCCAGGGAATCTTCCGGCAGATGCGAATTTCTCTTTATATTCAACCGATAACGGCATAAAATCTGCGCCTTCAGTCGGTTCCTTGGCAGATACAACTGTTGCAAGCAACATTGTTTTCCCCATTTTAACCATTACAGCACCATCAGCCTGCCTTGCCAGTTTTCCGGTCTGTATTGTAATTGTTCTTCCATCTTCAAGGTCAATGACCTTTTCAATTATTTTAAACATCTGAAATTGTTTTTATCACTTATAAACAGAAGAAAAGGCAACTCTTAGAATTGCCTTTTCAGTTTTTATTTGCGGAGTTTTAATGACTTCACGATTCCCCGGTATCTTTCTATGTCCCTGTCGCGTAGGTAATTAAGAAGCCGCCTGCGTTTTCCGACAAGCATAACCAGGGCGCGCTGAGTACTGAAATCTTTTGGATTTTCTTTGAGGTGATCTGTAAGATGATTAATCCTGAACGAAAATAATGCGATCTGGCCTTCCGAAGTACCGGTATCATTAGCAGTCTTACCGTATTTCTTAAAAAAATCTTTCTTCTTTTCTGCAGTTAAATACATATCCTGTTATTAATTTTACTATACGACAAAAAATAAGAGTTGCAAAAATATCTAAATTTTTGAATATTTCAATGAATTATAGTATAAATATATAATATCGGAGCAGTTACCTGATTATCTGATTTCCAACCTGGCAGAACAGGCATTTCCTGAAGTTGCAGTAATTATTTTTCAATTGCAGCAAGGATTGGGAGTAAAAAGCATTGGTCACGCTGATGCCTGCATTCTCCCACCCCCTGGTTATATTATTGGATTCGGGAGGCAGGATTTCAAGGAATGCAATCGCTTTTTGCCTGAAATTGTCATTGCCTGTCTGCCTGCCATACTCAAAATATACCGGGATCAAAGTATTTATAATAATATTATGTACTGCCTGGTCTCCAGGTTGTTTTGATCTTTTTACAGAAATTTTATTGAATATATAGTGATTATCCCAATAAGCAGAGGGTTTGATGTTTAATAGTTTAGCCCTGAGGATATCAGGTTCAAGTTCCAGGATATCAGCCGGAAAACCGGGCGCTGAACAGACCAGTGCAGCAAATTGTGCAATCCGGATTGTCGGAAAGTTAGCCGGCCTCATCCTGAGATATCTCCAGAGATGTCCGGAGACAGGCCGCAGGTTATATTTTTTTCTCAGAAAAGTGTATTCCTTTTTCAATTCCAGGTAATAATCATCTCCGCCGGATCCGTCAAGCATACCTGCCTGTCCAAAAAGTAATGATTCAAGCTGTACATGGTTCCGGGAATATTTCTCAAGGTATTTATAAGGTAATGATTTTGAAAGCAGGTCAAATGGCATTCCATTCACCTTAAAACCAAAGTTCCTGGCCAGCTGGCGGTAAATAGTCTCTCTCCAGTTTCCCTTAGTCTCATTGAAATTTTTAATAATATCTTCAGACTTTGCCTGCATTCTTTCTGCCAGCAGCCGGTCTAACCAGAGATTCATAATAAGCTGATCAATATCGCTTACTGATTTTCCGCATGGGATCCAGTCGGTATTCCTTAGAATTGCAGAATAATTATCGTAAATATTCAACGGGAACTTTATTTCTGCTGTTGGGATGCTGCATCCTTCAAAATCAGGCACTTCCACATCGTGTTGATATACAACGTGCAGAATAATATTCTGGTAATTCATATCATGATGATGGCCGTGCATGAACCAGTCAGATGTTTTAAAGTGTACTTCAACATTTCCTGCCCAGACTGTTTTGTTGATGCGGATCTTTGCATTAAAGAAATCGGGGCCGGAATCGTGATTATGCTGTCCCACATCAAGGACCTCCACATCTTCTCCGGTTACGAGGCAAAGAGGAAGTCTGAACAGGCGGTTTTTCCAGATATATTGAAGAAAGTCTTCCGTGATGTTCATTCTTTTTTAATTTGGATTATTGGGTTTCATGATCGGTTACCGGACTCTCCAAATACTTTCTACAATACTTTATGCCAGAGAAGTGAAAATATCGGTAGGTTTTGGCCAACTTTTTTACATGGAAAAATCGAATTTCAGGGGAAGTAATTAAACTGGCCGGGCAATGGTCTTTATTTAAATGTACGGTGAGAATTTTGAACAAATGGAATTACTTGCAGCTGAGGGGCTAAAGATTCAGATAAGTTTCCGTTTTTTCAGAATGTTTTCCATTTCTTGTTGAAGTTCGGAAGCTTTCAAATAGGCCGACCGGGCGAAGTTTTCTGAATTATCGGCAAATATGATGGCTCTGCTGGCATTGACTATCATTCCGCATTTTGGATTGATGCCATAGTGTGACACTTCTTCAAGGCTGCCACCCTGCGTACCGACGCCCGGGATCAGGAGGAAATGATCGGGCGCATGTTTTCTGATCCGGCTGATCATTTCAGGTCGGGTCGCACCAGCAACATACATAAGATTATCCTGTGTGCCCCATGAAATACTTGTTTTAATAACCGTTTCAAACAACATCTCATCCTGGCCTTCCAGTTTTTTGAACTGAAAGTCATCAGCACCCTTATTTGAAGTCACTGCAAGAAGTATGACCCATTTCCCCTGTCTCTGCAGGAACGTTTGTACGGAGTCTGAACCCATATAGGGTGAAACGGTAACGGAATCAAAATCAATGTTATCCAGGAATGTCCTGGCATACATTTCGGCAGAATTGCCGATGTCACATCTTTTGGCATCGGCGATTATGAAAATATTATTATTGACAGACCTGATAAATTTTACAGTATCTTCCATGTCTTTCCAGCCCGCTGATCCCCGGGCTTCGTAGAAAGCGGTATTGAGCTTATATGCAAGGGCAAGCTGATGCGTTGCAAGGATTATTGCCTGGTTGAAATCGAATTGAGGCTGGTCATTGGACTGAAGGAACCGGGGGAGCTTTTCAAATTCAGAATCCAGTCCGATGCATAAGAAGGTTTTTTTTGATCTGATCTGGTTAAATAACTGGTCTGAATTCATCTGTTGATTTTTTAAACCAATTCGCTTGCTTTCAATCTTTCAGCATTTTCAGCCATTTGAAGCTGATTATATAACTCCTGAAGGTTGCCGTTCAAAATTGAAGCCAGGTTATATAATGTAAGGTTGATCCGGTGATCAGTCACCCTGCCCTGGGGATAATTATAAGTCCTGATTTTTGCCGACCGGTCGCCTGTAGAAACCATCGTCCTCCTTTTCTGGGTTATTTCCTCAAGATATTTTTGATATTCAAGATTATACAACCTGGTCCGAAGCTCAGACATCGCTTTATCATAGTTTTTTAGCTGGGATTTTTCATCCTGGCACACAACTACCACCCCTGTTGGAATATGGGTTAACCTTATGGCCGAATAGGTTGTATTAACTGATTGCCCCCCTGGCCCGGATGAGCAAAATGTATCTTTCCTGATATCATCCAATTTTAGTTGAATATCAAATTCGTCTGCTTCGGGAAGGACTGCTACTGTTGCCGCTGATGTATGGATCCTGCCCTGGGTCTCTGTTGCAGGGACCCTCTGGACACGATGAACACCTGATTCATATTTAAGTATACCATAAACTCCCTCTCCCCTGACCTTGACAATAATCTCCTTATAGCCTCCAACAGTCCCTTCAGTGTAACTGGTGACTTCAGTCTTCCAGCTCATTAATTCACAGTATTTCTGATACATTCGGTACAGATCACCTGCAAAAAGACTGGCCTCATCACCCCCGGTTCCTGCCCTGATTTCAAGAATGGCATTTTTTTCATCCTGGGGATCGGCAGGGAGCAATAGATATTTAATTTCCTCATCCATTGGAGTCAGTTTTGTGTAAAGGTCCTCCAGTTCTGCCTTTGCCATCTCTTTGAGTTCTGTATCTTTTTCAGTTGCAAGTATTTCCTTTGCCGAATCAATATTGCTCAAAAGGTTTTTATATCTCTTATAATATTCAACGATTGGTCCAAGATCCTTATATTCCTTATTAAGCCGGATATAACGCTGCATATCCTTTGTGATATCAGGTTCACTTAGCAGACGGCCAACTTCTTCAAACCGTGCTTTTATACCCTCCAGCTTTTCAAGTATCAGGTTCTCGCCCATATTCCCTCGTTTTTAGCAGTCTGCAAAGATACAAAAAAGTAGGAAACAGGGGCTATGTAAAAATTCAATTTTAACATAGCCCCTGTTTGGGAAAGAAAAAAACTAATAGTTAAATTCTCCGAACTCAGATTTAATTGTGAGCTGGTTTTTGTCTGAGGTTTCAACTCTTCCGACGATCCTTGCATCGATATTAAAATCCTCAGAAATTTCTATGATTTTATCGGCTTTGGAGGACTCCACGTATAATTCAAACCTGTGTCCCATATTAAAGACCTGGTACATCTCCTTCCAGGATGTTTCTGACTGCCTGTGAATCAATTCAAAAACCGGCGGAATGGGGAATAAATTATCCTTTATAATATGGGCTTTCTTTATGAAGTTCAGAACTTTTGTCTGACCGCCCCCGCTGCAGTGAATCATTCCATGGATCCATTGCCTGTTTTTCTCCAGAACCCGCCTGATCACAGGAGCATATGTACGCGTTGGTGAAAGGATAAGCTTACCAGCTGTAAGTCCGGTGGAGTGTATTTTGTCTGTAAGGTTAATCTTCCCGCAATAAATGAGATCCTGGTCTATGTTATTGTCATAACTTTCAGGATATTTTTTGGCAAGAATTTTTGAAAAAACATCATGTCGTGCAGAAGTAAGGCCATTACTTCCAATCCCACTGTTGTATTCACTTTCATATTTTGCCTTGCCGAAAGATGCAAGGCCGATGATGACATCACCTGCCCGGATCTTATTTTCGATCACATCAGCTCTTTTCATCCTGCAGGTTACGGTTGAATCAACAATAATTGTTCTCACAAGGTCTCCTACATCGGCAGTTTCACCTCCGGCAAAAACTGTGTTGATCCCATATTCACCAAGCATCTCAAGGAATTCCACAGTCCCGGCAATAATTTCGGAGATGATTTCCCCGGGGATTTTCAGCTTGTTTCTACCAATAGTTGAAGAGACAAGGAAATTATCAGTTGCACCGATACAAATAAGGTCATCAGTATTCATAACCAGTGCATCCCGGGCAATGCCCCTCCAGACAGAAAGATCACCAGTTTCTCTCCAATAAACATATGCAAGCGAAGATTTTGTTCCTGCGCCGTCGGCATGCATTATCAGGCAGTGTTCCTCACTGCCGGAGAAGATATCAGGAATGATTTTGCAGAATGCATCAGGATATAATCCTTTATCAAGCTTTACAATTGCTTTATGTACATCCTCCTTGGAAGCCGATACACCCCTCTGGCTATATCTGTATTCCGGCTTCACTCCTGTGACGGTATGTAGTCGGTACGCAGAACCCTGAACTCAGTCCGGCGGTTAAACTGATGGGCAATTTCCTGTTGTTCCACATTCGGCAGTGAATTAATGTATGTTTCAGTAAGTACAGTACCCGCTCTGAGGAATGGGTACTGTTCATTCATACGCTTTGTAACCTGTTTGGGTTGTGATTCACCGTAACCTTTTGCTGATAACCTTACCGGGTCAATCCCTTTCTGAATGAGATAATCAACGACTGATTGAGCACGTTTTTGAGAGAGTTCGATATTATCCGCATCAGATCCCCTGGAATCAGTATGTGACATAAGTTCAATTGTAACTGATGGATTATCATTTAGTGTTTCTATCAGCTGGTCAAGCGACACCATTGCTTCCGGGCGGAGTTCCCATCTGGCAAAGTCATAAAAAACACTGCTGTTTGAAAGTTCGATTGTTCCTGCAATATTAGAAAGGTAAATGACCACATTGATATCCGTACTCTTGTCAAGTCCTTTTGTTGTCTCTCTTTCTTTTCCATTCAGATAACCTGTTTTGGTAGCAACAAATATATAATCAGTGTTTGGTTTTAAAGCAAACCTGAACACTCCTTCCACATTGCTTGTTGCTTCAAGTGTGATTCCGTCACTTCCAATTGATTTGATTGAAGCGTCAGTCAGGAGCATATCAGTCTTATCATCTCTGACCTCACCTATTATATTAAATTTCAGTGGTGGCAATACGAATGAATATATATCATCATTACCCCGTCCTTTGCGCGAAGAAGAAAAAAATCCACGTTCCGTTTCTTTTTCAAAGACTATCCCGAAATCATCTGCCGATGAATTAATCGGATATTTCATATTATCTATTTTCCATGAGCCATCTTCATTCTGTTTGGCCATGTAGATATCAAGACCGCCCAGTCCTATCCTTCCGTTTGAAGAAAAATAAAGGGCCCCATCAGGATGAAGGTAGGGGAACATTTCATCATCCACAGTGTTTATTTCAGGTCCCATATTTTCAGGTTTGCTCCATTCATCGCCTTCATTTGACCTGGTGACTTTCCAGATATCCTTACCGCCAATTCCTCCTGCCATATCTGAGACAAAATAAAGAGTAAGCTCGTCTGATGATATGGCCGGATGGGCAACAACAATGCTATCCTCAGTAATTTTCAATACCTCGGCTTTTGACCAGGTCTCCCCCTGGGATGTTGCCGTATAGATCTGGCAGCCGAAATTTTTGTTCTTGTTAACTATACACCGGGTAAAATACATCCTTGAATAATCCTGGTTTAAGACAGGCGTACCATCCTCAAATTCTGAGTTAATATTTTCATCAAGCGGGACAGGTACACTCCACTTACCTTTTCTGTCCATCCTGGATTGAAAAATATCCGAGAAATTCTCTGAAGTAGCTCCATGAATGTCATTTCCCATTGCTTCTTCCCTGGATGAAGTAAAATAAATAAGCTGGTAATCCTCAGAGCCGAAATACGGACTGAAATCCTTCTCCTTGGTATTAAAAAATTTCACACTCTCAATATTATATGGTGTTGGATTATTCATCCAATCAATTGCAAGCTCACAGCTTTGAATACCCTCCTGACCGCGGGGATCATCTGGAACCAGTTCCTTATATTTTTTGTATTGTTCAAGGGCATCATTATAATCCTCATTCATCCTTAAAGCATCAGCATACCGAAGGTAAATAATCGGATTCGGGTATTCTTTCTGTATTGCCTGCTTATACCTTATTTCAGCTTTATCAGGAGCGTCGGTTATCCTGTAGCATTCAGCAATAAGGAAAATAATTTCATTCTTGATGTCTTTATCTGATACTTTGTTATAGGCATCTTTAAAAAGATCAGCCGCAACGGCATATTCTCCGGCTTCATATGCAGCCCTGGCTTTGACTGTCTTATCCTTTTTTTGTGCCGCTACTCCTGATGGATTCAGAAGAATGCTCAGTATGATCAGTATTAATGCCTGATATTTCATGATTTTTGGATTTTCACATGTAAAAATAATGAATTTACCGTTTTCAGAGGCTATTAATTATTAGTAACGGTAAAAGAATCAAAAATAATATGCATAGAGTAGCCTTGTAGCCATTTAACAGTTACACTCTGGGAATCTGAAATCTTAAACTGGTTCCTGTTACCTCGTGAACAGTAATTCCCTGTATTTCGGCAGAGGCCAAATTTCGTTATCCACAATAAGTTCGAGTTTGTCTATATGATATCGGATATCATCAAGGTGTGGAAAAACATGATCATTGTACATTTCTGCTTTCTTTCTGACATCTTCAATCTTGTTGGCTTTCTTTCTTTCCTCTACCATATTATACACCTTCTTGTCTATGTTGGCAATATGGTAAGATATTTCCTTGACCATTTCTATTCTGCTTGCAGCCATTTTTTTGAATTCTTCTTCGCTGAGTATTTCTTTCAGGTTCTTTATATTTTCTGATATCTCACTCTGGTAACGAATAGCTGTTGGTATGATATGATTTATTGCAATATCACCGAGTACCCTTGCCTCAATCTGTACCTTTTTTGTAAATGTTTCAAGTTTGACTTCGGTTCTGGCCTCAAGTTCCCTTTTGTCAAGTATTCCTGTATCTGCGAATAATTTCTCAGACTCCTTCGTCAGATAATAGTCAAGCGATTCCGGGACACTTGTAATATTTTTCAGCCCCCTGCGCCCAGCTTCTTTCAACCATTCTTCACTATAGTTATTTCCTTCAAAACGTACAGGTTTGGAATGTATAATGTATTTTCTAAGGACCTGAAATATAGCTTCATCCTTTTTAATTTTTTTACGCATCAGGTCGGAGACATCCTTTTTGAATTGTATCAGCTGATTGGTAACTGCAGCATTCAGCGCTATCAGGGGCCCTGCCACATTTGCTGAGGCACCAACAGCCCTGAATTCAAAACGATTACCTGTAAAAGCAAACGGAGAAGTCCGGTTGCGGTCGGTGTTATCCATTAATATTCTGGGGATTTTGCCGATATTAAACTTGAACTCGGTTTTCTGGGCCGGTGTCATTTTGCGGCCGCTAATATTATTCTCAATCATATCAAGCATTTCAGCTACTGTCTCTCCAAGGAAAACGGAGATTATTGCAGGTGGAGCTTCATTTGCCCCCAGTCTGTAAGCATTTCCTATTGATGCAATACTGGCCCTAAGCAATCCAGCATGATCAAATACTGCTTTTATCGTATTTACCAGGAAAGTCAGAAACATAAGATTTGTTCTTGGTGTTTTCCCGGGAGCCAGAAGGTTGATTCCTGTATCTGTTGCCAGGGACCAGTTACTGTGTTTCCCCGACCCGTTAATACCTTTGAATGGCTTTTCATGGAAAATCACCCTGAAATTATGCTTGTGTGCTATTCTCTTCATAACATCCATTACAAGAAGATTATGATCGACACCAAGATTTGCCTCCTCAAATATAGGGGCACATTCAAACTGGTTTGGAGCTACTTCGTTATGCCTTGTTTTTATTGGTATACCAAGCTTGTAAGCTTCAATTTCAAAATCCTTCATATAATTTAAAACTCTCTCAGGGATAGAACCAAAGTAGTGGTCTTCCAGTTGCTGATCACGGGCTGCAGCATGTCCCATAAGGGTGCGGTTGGTCATGGCAAGATCAGGCCTGGCATTAAAAAGAGCCTTATCCACAAGAAAATATTCCTGTTCCCAGCCAAGGGTATTGATTACATGGGATACCCTGCGGTCAAAAAACATACAAACATTCGTCGCTGCTTTATCAAGGGCCTGCAAGGATCTGAGCAATGGGGTTTTATAATCAAGAGCTTCACCTGTATAAGAAATAAAAACGGTTGGGATACATAGCGTATTACCTACTATAAAGGCAGGTGAAGTTGGATCCCATGCAGTATATCCGCGTGCTTCAAATGTGTTACGTATCCCTCCGCTCGGGAAACTTGATGCATCCGGTTCCTGCTGGACCAGCTTACTGCCGGAAAAACTTTCAATTACTCCGCTATTTGCCGATATATCAATAAATGCATCGTGCTTCTCTGCAGTGGCATCCGTCAGTGGATGAAACCAGTGCGTATAATGAGTTACTCCTCTTTCTGTAGCCCATGCTTTCATTCCTGCAGCAACTTCGTCAGCCATTTTCCTGTCAATCCTGGTACCTTTTTGTATAGCTACCTCAACACTTCTGAAAGCTTCACTTGTCAGATATTTCTGCGACTTTGAGAGATCGAAAACGTTGATCCCGAAATAATCTGAAATTTTCTTTGAAGGATAATTCACCGGGACCGGTTCCCTTTTTAATACTTCCTTTAAAGCCTGGAATCTTAAAATTGCCATTTTTTTAATATTTTAATTATTTAAAACGTAAAAATATACTTTTTTTATAACAAGGTCCTTAATTTTACATTAATTTTTATAAAATATATATATTT
>JBGPAO010000054.1:0-12826 GCA_041480755.1 Bacteroidia bacterium | reverse complement strand
CTTTGAAATTGCCTCCGTTGGTAGTCGATCAAGGGGTACACGTTGGATAAAGAGATCTGTCTCTTGCTCGGAACACTCTGCCCGATCTTCGAACCACTTAAGAACTGCTTTGTTTTCGGGGCATGCAGTCTGGCATCGCAGGCAACCGATCAGGCAGTGGTGCCAGGTCGGATTGATCCAGCCTGGAAAATCACTTGCTGCCTCGTTGTGGTACGTGAGGCAAAGCTCAGCGTGGAGTAAGAAACGGTCTCTTGTGATGGCCTTTGTAGGACAATGTCGCAGGCATGCAACGCACGATTCGCATCGATCAAGCATTTTGGGTTCCCGCCAGGGATCGCTATCGCAGGGCAGGTCTGAAAAGGCGCCTACGAGCTGCAGGAAGCTCCCCATGCTGTCAACATAGCATATGTTATTTCGGCCATAGTCCGCCAATCCACTGCGAACGGCAAGTGTTTTGAGCGGTAGTTGTGGTTTCGCCAGATGGTATCCTTCGGACCGGAGCAAGTCTGCTAAAGCCGACTGGATGCTTTCGGTCCTTGGTGTATAGCTTACATAGGTTGGCGGTACAACCACAGGAATACGTCTGTCTTGCCGGTGGAATATAATTCGCATTTGAGGTGTGGGCACAGCCACTATGACAATAGAAAGCGCGGCCGGAAGATCCTCAGGAGGATCGAAAGATAAGAAACTGAGTTGATCACGATAGAGTGATTCATCTATGAGTCCCTGCTTGAGGGGACCAAAAATAGCATCCTTGAGGTCAGCGAGGTGGCCTATGGGAATGATCCGTCCCTTCCATCCTCGCTCTTCTATCATGTTGAAGAATTTCTCCATTCGTTAATTCAATGTCAGAATGATTACAAGTTTAACAATTTGTTTCATAGATTTCATCTGTTTTAATGAGTCGCGGAAAAATTTACGTTATTATTAACAGAATGTCAAGAGACAATGCGCCAGTAATCATCTGTATTCATTTAATATTATAAAATAAACCGGAAGTCACAAATAATTGTAACTCTCGGTTTTATATGCATGAATCCGATTGTATTAAAAGCTTATACCTATACTTGTTCCAATTGGGCAAAAGTTAATTCCTTGTATACCATCAAAAGTATAAAGTTTTAAATCTTCATTAGCTAGAGGGTAACTACAAAACAATCTAATAACTAAACTTATTGACTTCCTCAATTTTGGTTGTAGTCTATATCCGATTATTGGAAAAAACCAAAATCTCTGATTAATATCTCCGATAAATAATGTTCCTGCCATCTTTGTTTGAATCCAACCCCGAATTTACCCGATAAAATAAATTTTGAGTTAATTTCAAATAATCTTTCATAATTAACTGAAATACCACCCAAGAGATTTAGATATAAATTATTTTGAGGTCTGGGAAGCAGCAAGCGCCAATCTGTATTATTCTGAGAAAACAAAATTGCACTTAATATTAAGAATCCAATTATTGAATCTAGGTGGGTACCATTTTTAGGCTTATGTGTATTTTATCGATTTTGATAATAACAGACGGTACACAATGAATCGGGCGGGTGCATTTAACAAGGAAGAATAAAAACCCCGGCTGTTAACCTCGCTTTCAGTAAGGAAATAAATTACTTCAGATCGTAGATTAATCTTTCGAAATGATTTAAAAGATGATTTAATTCTGAAATGTGTGGTTTATCTTTTGCCTCTATAGGTTCCATATCCGAAAAATAGATCCGGTCAAGCGCCCATTTAATGGCCCCTGCATACATCTGATAATCCTTTGTCGGGATGATGCTTTCAAAGGTTTTTTCATTAGCTTTAAACTTCTGATCTTTTGTTTCCATGCTTGGTAGTATTTATAATATTCTGATAAGCAATTATTAACAGAGATTTTAAAACCTGATCCTTACAGAAATTAATATTTTCATTGTATACCCAGGTGTATACTAAATGAATTCTAAAGTTAATTAGAATTCATAACTTATTGATTATCAAGTGAACCCGAAGGGACTCGAACCCCTCTTTGAACTTACCATTATTATTTTGATTTTCAGTAAATTAACATTTTTCACTTTGATTTGATTTGTTTTATATTGATTTATTTTTATATCTTTGTGTCAGTAAAAATGACAGTCCATGAAAGTCAATTTTTATACCGACAAAAAACACCTCAACAAAGAGGATGAATGCCTTATCCTGGTCAGCATACATTTTTTAGGGAAACGGGCCAGGTTGAGCACCCGGATGAAAGTAAAGCCAGGAGATTTTGATTCTTCAAAACAGAAGCTTATTCCTGAGGCCTTACATTCAGAGAGCACAAACCTGCTCCTGGACAAAATAAAACACGAACTTGTTGAGATTGAATTAAGGGCCCGGATAGACCAGGTGCCGTTGACGGTTGAATATATAAAAAGCCGGGTTACTTTCATTCATACTCCCAGCAATGATTTTTTTGACATATGGGATCAATTCATCCACAATGGACACCTGACAAAAGGATGGAGGGAGGGCACACTGAAACGGTTTGCCACTACTAAAATGCATCTTCTCGAATTCGAAAAGAAATACAGGTACCGGATTGAGTTTGATTCAATCAATGACACATTCCTGGAAAAATTTCTGGAATATCACAATGACCTTGGATTTGGAAATGTCTTCACGGAAAAGAATGTCAAAATGCTGAAGTGGTTTTTAAACTGGACCGTGAAAAAGAAGCTTAATAAAAATGTAGACTTTCAGGGCTTTGAGTTGGGACTGAGCAAACCAACTGATGAGGACAATATCGTTTACCTGACAATTGATGAACTGGCACGGGTATATAACCTTAAATTCGAAGAGAAAAAGTCCGGGCTCGAGCAGGCCAGGGACGTTTTTGTCTTTGCCTGCTTTACCGGGTTGAGATATTCCGATTTACAGAAATTGAAGAAAACCGATGTAAGCAACAATGCCCTGCATCTGACCACACAAAAGACCCGAAAAAAGTTAGATATCCCCCTTAATGAATACGCAAAGGCTATTTTAAAAAGGTATGCAGACTATCCCGGGGATAATGCATTGCCGGTTATCTCGAATCAGAAGTATAATGATCATTTAAAGACCCTGGGCCAGCTGGCAAAGTTAAATGATAAACAAACAATAATTGGTTATTCCGGAAGTAAAAGAACCGAGTTAACATACCCGAAATGGCAGCTCCTTACAACTCACGTTGCCAGGAAAACATTTATCACAACAGCTGTTTATTTTAAGATCCCTATTGAAGTTGTGGTTAAGCTGACCGGTCAGGGCCTGGATGTTGTTAAAAGGTATTATGAGATCCAGGATAAGAGCAAAGAACGTGCAATGAAGAAATTTTCACAGATGCGAATAGTATCATAAATAAAAGAAGGGCTGCACAAACAGCCCCTCAATGTCTAACTTTAAATTTTACAACTATGCAAAACAAAAATCAGACGTCCAAAATTAGTGAAAAGTCCGAAATGGACAAACAGCTCAAATATGATTATTCTGAGCTGGACAAATTTCTCGAGATACAAATAAGTCCCCGGGCTCTTGTAAAAGAATTCCGCGCACTTCATTGTTGCCTTACAGATACTCTTTCCCAGCTAATTAATCATGATGCGATTCCTTCTGGCTGGGGTATGCGTGAATTTGAGATCTATCAGCTCGAAGATTTTTTCATGCTGCTGGATCGGTTGCAACCAAACGAAGGAGGGCCAGGAAATGAAAACGAATAATGAAATATCTTTAAAAGACAAACAGGGATCCACGGGTGGGAACAATTCTGAATTATTCCCCACCAATGACCAGGTTAAAGGCGTTTTAGAAGCCGTATTTCATCTATTCGATGAAAATAGTTTCCAGGAATATAATTATCAGCTAATACATGGATTAATTGAATTAATGGTAAACATTGAACATAAAAAGGATTTTATAAATTATCCAATATATGCCAGTGCCATTGATGGACTGATGCGCTTTTTTGATGGGCTTGAATGCCTGGAAATGAATCATTCTCAGATTCGAAAACTGGAAAATATCGAAGTAAAGATTTTAGGAGGACCAAGAAATGAAAACTAATAATGAAATATCTTTAAAAGACAAAAGTCTTTCCCTGCATCGTGCCGTTCATAACTTATTGGTTCCTGATAATGCAATAAGTATGTACAAAAGCTCTTTAATGAAATCCATGTGCCAGGTTCTCGGGGATGAAGAACCCGTATATGTTTGTAATGATGATGAAAGGCACGATTTCACTTATTCGCTTCATTCTCTTTATGAATTTTTAAGTGACTTAGAGCGAGCTGGTATAGACAAAGAAGATGATGTAGACGCTCTATTTCCAAATGAACCTAGGGGAGGACGGAAAGATGAAAACGAATAACAACCTCAACTTGAATTATTCTGAATTGGATAAATTCATTATGAATGATGATAAGCGTCTTAAGGTGCTTTTCGAAGGATTCCATAAATTCCATGATCTGGCCGTATGGATTAACCATGTTGATGAATTGTTCCAGTTAATCTTAAATCTGACAACAAATCCCGAGCGTGAACCAAAACAGGGAGGAGTAGAGCATGAAAACAAATAATAATCTCCGGCTTAATTATACCGATATCGATGATTTTTTTGACGATGAAATCGAGCCTACCGAATTATCCGGATCCCTCCGTGAACTACACGTTTCTTTTACCAGGGCCCAGGCTATACTGGCAAATAATAACCTCAAATTGCAGGTGCCGGATCATTTAATAAATAACCTGGAATCGATCGAGAATTTTTGTGGGTGGCTGGATTGTCTTCAGGTAAATCCTGAATCTTCCAGGGAAGAGGATCCTGATCAGTCCGGATCCGGTCCTGCCAGGTGCCCGAATTGTGATAATAAGGATAAGATCAATTCCCTCCTGGAGAAGCTTCTCAAAGAAAAAGAGGAGGAGATCGATGAACTTAAAAGCATCAATTCGCTTCTCAAAGAAAAGGTCGATTCACTGGAAAAGAAAGGAGGACCGGACCATGAAGGCTAAGGATAAGAAAAGGATAAGGAATCACAGGGCCATGATGCGCTTTTTCGATGCTTTCTATAAGGATCTATCCGGGCACCGTGAAAACCTTATCAATGTGTTTGCGAGTTATAAAGGCCGCCGGCGCAAAAGTATAGCTAAAACGGTTCTTATGTTCATCGATTATATCGACTCGAGCAAAAGAGCCCGAAAGGATCTGAGAAAAGGAATTGTTTATTAACCATATGCTCTGATTAAAGCCGGCTTAACCACCGGCTTTTTTAATATCCTGTTAATAAATACCAGCCTTAAATATTGCCGGCATGAAGCAAATCCCTGTAACTTTAATTATTCAATTTTAGAAATGCAGGCCGGCAAGGCCGACAACCTGCAGAACCGCCCCTTCGATAAGGGCGGTTTTTCATTATATTTGTAGCATGAAAAAGAAATCAGAAGCACGCCGCAAAGAGCTTCACGATAAATACTTCCACTATACTATTACTAAGGAGGAAGTAAAGGAACTTTTATCCTATTACCCAAATGAGGTTGAATTATTAAAAAATGTCCCCTCAAAGATTGGTGAATTTCTATATACCTCACATCCGGATTATGGCAAACCTGATAAGGACGGGATTATAAGGATTATCTGATCAGTACCCAAAAACAAATTTTTTACTATCCGGGGAAAATCTGACTCATTTTAAAGCGATTTAAGGCACGATCTCGACATGAATGATATCCATGTACCACGCCGGGGGATAAAATTCAGCCTGTTTAATAAGTTAATCCGTACAGCAATTTTTTGATTAAGCTGAATCCCGGGAAAACGTGATTTGTTTCAGAATCCCGGTTAAGGACTTCCCTGGTTTAACGTTAATTTTTGGAGTGAATTATAAATCAATGAATTATGAAAATTATCCGGCTTTTACTGACAGTTTCACTGGAAATGAAGGCCGTTTATCTCCGTTTTTTTTTGAATTCAGAAGTTGCAAATACTTTGTTGCATATTCGAAGTTTTCTGATAGTAATATGAAAATACTTTAATGAAGATAGGAACACCCCGTAATCTTCTCGTGACGTTATCCTAATCTTGTCCTAATCTTGCCGTAATCTTGCTGTGATTTTATTCTGAAATGTGTCTTTAAATAAAGCTCAGCAACCCGGGACCGGCGCTCAATTACTATATTTTTTTTATTGAATGGCATGTTGCAAATACTATGAGTTGCATATGGATCATAAAATTACCTTCGTTTCAATCCTGATTTTTGCCTTTTACAAGTTTCAAAGTATATGATCCAATAATACTTGGTAAAAATTCTGTTCATCTCCTGAAGTAGCCTCTTTCACAAGTGCCAAAATTTCTTCATCCGTCCAACCCTGCCGGATCATAGTGTGTGTAAACGCCCCGAGCGTCCAGAGAGTCGTGTAAATGGCTTTTGGATCATCTCCAATCTTTTCAATAAACGAATTCAATTCGTATTTGTTAAAATATTGCAACTTAACTTGTCTTTTTACCTTCATTGTTTTAATGCAAATAAGATTTTATCCGGGATTCGCAATATGAGATTCAATCGAAGATATTTTCTCATCGATCCGGGCAAGATGCCGGTTGAACCTTGTATTCTAAGCAATCTCGAAGAGATAATCAACAGCTGCATACATCGCCTCGAGCTGGGCCTTAACATCAATTCTCACGGCGTTAAATTGACCTTCTATAATACCAGCTGTTTCTTCAGTAATTCCCCTTTTAATTGCTCCTGCCATGCCTTTTGTCTCCTCTGTGACCCCGAGAAGTGGACCAAGAATCTCCTCAGTTAAGGCCCATGATTCTCCAGTCCTGGTTATTATCTGATTCGCCCATCCCTTGAGCCATTCTATTTCCCACGCAACTAATCCTTCTGCATCCCCGGCAAATTCATCAAGATATTTTAACCACGGCTCCAGTTGCTTAGTAATAACTTGATATTTAAAGGCATTCAGGATTGCCTGCTTCATAAGATCTTCGAAGGTTCCGGCAAAATCCTCTATTCCTCTTTTGCCGTCCATAAGTCCGTCGATAATAGAATCCGCTATTGATCCCGCCGTGGTTGATATGAGAAGTCTTGCTCTCTCCTTATAACTCTCCTCTATCAGATCGAGAAAGTTATCATATTGCGCGAACAAAGCATCCAGTGATTTCTCATCAAAGGTAAATTCACTGGGCTCGGTAAGTAGTTTCCTCCACTCTTCTATGCCCCATCCGGATGTATCGACAGGGGTGAATTTCTCACTTAAAAAGCCTGGCTTTGAAGTGTAAACGGCTATGTCCCGGATCTGTTTTTTTGTAATTTCCAGTGAATCATTCCATTCAACTATCCTTTGATTAAATGTATCAAGCCACTTGGCCTCGTTCATATCTTCGATTATCCTTTGCTGGTTTTCCAGCATCCGGTTAATCCTTTCGGTTGATTGTGTTACTTTTTCATTATACTCCTTAAATTCCTCCGCAATGGCTTCACTTTTATCAAAGATCGAATCAAATACCTCAGTAAGGGCCTGCATGACCCTGAGAGCACCGGTTATTACAGAAAACATATCCCCCACAGAAAGCCCCTGAACCATCTGTGAGATCCCGGTGGCGATCCTTCCCATTTCGGTCGCGGTTATACCCAGATCATCGTTGAACTTACCCAGGAGATCCCCGGCTGCTCCAAGGGTATCGGATATCCCTAAGAATGTATTGCTGATTTCCTCAAGATCACGTTCCGGCTTTGTATAATCAACCTTAATGAGCACTGCCCTTTTCTCAACTTCCTGCTGCATTGTCTTCAGCATATCTTCAATACCTATGGGAGTGATTTTTTCAGGCTGAAGATCTGCAAAATCAGAAAACAATATTTTTAGAGCTTCAATATTGCCCTTATATTTCTCGATCTGGTTCCGAAGATACTCTTCCCAGGTTGTTCCCATTTTAAGAGTGGATTGATAGAATTCCTCGGCTTGTTTATCGAATCCTGCCAATAACAGTTTCTCATAATCCTGATAGGCTTTTTTTGCAGCATCCAGTTCCGTCTGGAAATCTTCAAGCTTGAAAGGTTTACCAACCGGTTGTTCAGGAGGAGTGGGCCCTGCTCCTTTGGGATATTTTTCTTCGGGATACTTTCCTTGTATTCCTTTTCCGCCCTCTTCCCATTCGCCATTAAGCACTGCTATAAGCGCTTTGGTTTCATCAATTTTTATATCCAATTCTTTGAGCGCTGCAATCTTTTCCTCAACAGTCTTATCTTTTGTTGGCCCAGGTTTAAAGATCTCAGGAATTATCGGAGTGGGAGATGGAAGTTTGAATTCTTTTTCATCAAGTCCCCATTTCAGGTACAATTCGGCTTGATCCCTTTGTTTCTCGAGCTCTTTCAGCGTTTTATCATTCTCAGCGATAGCCTCGCGATTCAGGTACCTTGCCAGGAACTTCATTTTCTCAAGATAGTTTTCAACTTTGCCTGCAGAAATATCCAGGGCGGTCCCGTATTTACCGAACTCTGTTATGGCAGTCGGCACAAGTTTTCCTATATTCTCTATGATTCTTCTCAACTCTTCCTGCTCAACATTGGTAAGGCTGGTTTTCCCTGTCAGCTCCTTGTACTTTTCAATCAGGGGTTTTAAAGCTTTTTCCAGGCTGATATATTTTTCTTTCTGTTCCTCGAATTTACCGGCTGAAGCTTTGAAGGCTTCATTCAGCCTGGTGGTCATATCGGTAACTGCTTTGTTTATGGCGTTTCCAAGGGGAAGCATCTTTGCATGGATGTTATTCCAGAGGATCTTCGTCTGATTGACATTATCTGCGACCATTCTCTTGAAAGCCTCTTCACTGATCCCGAAAGCCTTCGCCATTTCCTTAATATCCATGGCTGCCATTGCAGCTTTTGCTCCTGTGACCCCCAATATACCCATTGCTCCCCGGATATCTCCGATGAATTCTTTAACACTCCCACCTGCAGCTGCTGCCCTCTTTGCTACTTCTTCAAATCCTTCCTGAAGGGTATAAGTATCCCTCCAGCCCTGTCCAAGTTTTTCATTAAGCGCAATGAGAGCGCCCCTTATCTGTGTCATTGCCTCATCGGCCGAAGTTCCGGATTTTGTGAGCGTGGCAAGTGTGGCGGAAACTTCTTCGAAAGAAACATTCATTGATGCTGCCAGGGGGGCAACCTGGGCGATGCTGCCTGCCATTTCTCCAAAAGTTATCTTACCAAGTTTAACGGTCTGGAAAAAAATATCGGCAACTTCATTTGCCCTGCTTGTAGAGATCCCCCAGGCATTAAATACCGTAGTCATTCCGTCAGCTGCCGTTGTAACATCGGTCACCCCTGCGACAGCCGCTTTTGCTGCCACATTGAGAAGCTCAAGGCCTTTCTTTCCGTCATAACCGGAAGAGACTATCTCATAATAAGCTTTTGCAAGCTCATTCGCAGATTGAGGCACTTCCTTTGACATATTGACAATGGCATTGGAGTATCCGTCAAAGTCACTGGTAACATCAGCTGAGATAGTTGAAATTTCCTTCATGGAATGTTCAAATTCTTTGCTCATCTTGTAGGCTTCGCCAGCTATTTTCTTAAAGGCAAGCGCTGCTCCTGTGGCAAGGCCGGCAAAGATATCCAGCTTCGATATCATACCCCCGAATCCCTTAAGGATCCCCAGGCTCTTTTCCTTATCTCTCAATAGCCCACTGTTATCAATACCTGTTGCAAACAAGAGGGCACCTTCACGATTAGTAATTGGCATTATATTGATTTTAAATTGACTGTATAATTTCCCTTAATAATGTCTCGGTTGCTATGGCACTCGATGATATCACATCCTTGCCTGAAAGATTCTCCACATAGAGTGCATAGTCCATTCCTGCAACACCTATCAGCACCCATCCGGAGGAAAATTCCTCAGCAATGGTTTCACAAAGTTTTTTGGCTTGCTGAACTCCTTTTTTTCGATCGGTTCCGACTTCTGATTCACGAATATCTTCTTTGATAACACTCCCATCCTGTACAATCACATAACCTATGGATGAGCGGAGATTCCCGGTCCGGTCCTTGTAGGTCTTCATCATACGGGCCCGTTTGACAAACGCTTCCCCGCAATAGGTCAGCATTGTAAGGATTTTTTCATCAAACTGATCCTGAAACTGATCAAAAAATCTCTCCAGGTCAGCCGTTGTGAATAAAGGCTCGAATGACATACTGAAAGTATTTTAATTCAACAATCCTGATATCCGGATCAATCACGATCAACCCGGTTTTTCGGTTCGGAAAACTTTTGGTTAATGTACTCTTGCACTTTTCCATCTTTGTCTGTTTGCCGTTTTCCCTTTTCGGCTATCCATTCTTTGGGATCTGTTTCCAAATCCGTGTCCAGGTATTCCCTGAGTTCATCCAAACTCAATTCTGCATCGATACATTTCTGCAGAAGTTCCTTTGTCTTTTCGATTGATAGTGCCATTTTTTTATTCTTTTATTAGTTTATAATCACGAAAAAAAACTTTCTCGGTACACACCCGGACATGTAAAAAATCATCCCTAAGAACCCAGTCTCCGCTGCTGACATAAAATCTCCATTTTGGTGTATGAATTATGATCCGGATTTCTGATTCAATCTCTACGCTTTCGACATTTCGCAGGAAATCTGTCAGAGTTTTTAAGCCTGGCTTCTGAAGCATTTCCTCTGAGACTTTCATAGCCTCCCAGATTTCGGTTTTAATGTATTTTTGAATTTCTGGCATAATTCATTTTTTAGTTTAGTTTCTTTTTTGCCAAATTGTCATGGTTTTTATCGCTTAATTGGTCAAAAAACATCTTTTTAATTTGATCAGGAAAAATCCCATTTTCCCTTAGTTTTTGTGCTATCTCATATGCAGCATCAATTTGAGCTGAGAGATACAGAATACTATCTGCAATTTCGTTGCAAATTCTCTGATTCGGATTATCAGAAGTTGTGATTTCATCCAGTTTTATCTTCAGGGCATCTATACTCTTTCTGGCAATCTTTGAATAGGAATAATAAAAATTCATAAACATCTGCGCTGCGCTCTTTGAAAGGCTTATTGTTATTTCATCCATTTTGTTCATCAATGAGTTCGTAAACTTTCAACAAATCTTCATCCCTTAGACAATAGTACCTTCCATCTTCACATTGTAATAACCAATCGGTAGGGGCGATGATCAACCTGATCGACCGGGTCGAGACAATAATTTTGGGAGGAAATAATTCAACCTGAGCGATATTTTTTATAAAACCCCTGATGGTTGCAAGCCCTTTCTCATTCAGCATATCTGCCGTTACCTGGAAGCCCGTGAATTCTGTATATTTTCTGAACTTTTTTAACCCTATCATAGCGATGATGATTTATTTTTTAAAAAATCGATGGTTCACGCTCAATTTGCCTTCATCCAGGAGAAGAATAATGTCGTTTCTCAACTCCTTTGATCCCAGTCCCTCTTCGCCTATGTCATAGGCGGATTCAGTTAGAGTGCTCAGAAGCATATCAGACAGCGCGGGATATCCATTACCCTCGAGATTGGTAGCAAGGGAATTAAAATGCTCGGTGAAGGTTACAAGTTGGTTATAAAATTCCTGGGCTTTTTCTGTTGTCAGGTAGTATCGATACTTTTCAAGGATCTCCTTTTTCTTTTTCTCCGGAAGGTATGGCCGATCGTCTTTAAAAGCAATTTCAGTGTGAGCAATATGCAACCGGTAAAGGATCTTTGTAAATTTTTCTCTGTAAGGTTCATATTTCTTTGCCGCTCGCTGAGCCTCGTGTTGAATTAACCCTGCCAGCATCGGGTTTTCTCCCGAGGACTTTATAACAAGTGCACTCGAAACGGCCATCCAGCCCCGCTGAAAAAAGTCGTTAAAAAGCTCATGGGTTAATTTCAATCCTTCACGGCTCAGGTCCTCTGAAAACTGGCCGATCTCAGCAAAAAGTGAACCATAAATTGCGAGCTCTTTCTGCTGCAAAAGCGTTTCTTCAAAAATCAAATTTTTTTCCATTGTTCTTATTTTTCGTTTAACCATTCAAGAATTTCTTTCCTGGAAAACCTCAACCGGCCACGGGATTTGAAATGAGGGACAGTCCCGTTGAATACAAAGGTCCTGAGACTTTTTTCTGTGTAACCGGTAAGTTTGCAGCATTCCTGTAAATCAATTGAATCCAATAGCTTGCCACTGTGTTGCTCAATAAGCTCCAGAAAATCGGCAACACTCAGGGTTGCCAAAGGGCGGTTCAATGTTAGATTTTCCATGTTTGCTTTTTCTTAAAATATAAAACCAATTGAAGATTTTTAATGATTACAGGATTCTGCTGGCCAGATCTCTTTGAATCTCATTATACCAGGATTTCCCTTGTGGACAAATCCCCATTATCCATTGCAGAACAGGCTCCAGGCAGTCAGCAAGTTCATGCTTACATACGACCAGGAAAGCTTCAGTATCAAAAATATTCACGCACTTCACCCGGATATCTGACTGAGAAACGAAGGAGGGAGGGTATTCATAACCCACTTTAAAAACAATAAGTTTAAAATCTTGGTTGTTTTTAGCGGTCCATTCGGCCTGTGTTTCAAGCAAAGCGATCAGCCCACCGTCCTCATCCAGGGCGGCATAATTGGTTTTAAAACAGAACATTTTTTCCATTTTATTTTTAAAATTTATCATGAAGTAACTTATTCAGAAAATTATAATAGGGTTTAACCAGCTGCCAGCTAAATTGACAGTGCGTTTGCCAGTATCTCATTCTTTATAGACTTTGAATCATTCATAAACAGGGCTTTACGTGGTTTTTTCACTATAAACCAATGAGGTCTTTAACCTGGCTTTT